>JAIOPP010000008.1 GCA_021413845.1 Planctomycetia bacterium
CCGGCGGTTCGTGTTCGTAGTCTTTCCACTTCATCGGCCGGCGGAACGGCTCGATGCGTAGCACGACTTCGCCATTTTGAAAGATACGAACAGTGCCGCTCGATTCGCTCACGGCGACGGCCACGGCTTTGGTCGTGCGACTGATGGCGGCGGCCGCCCAGTGTCGGGCGCCTAAGCCTTTCGAGAGCATGATGTCGGCGGCCGAGGCGTCGACGTATTGCGCGGCGGCTTCCACGGTGCCGTCGCCGGCGACGATGATCGCGCCGTCCATCTGGGCAATCTCTTTGATTCCTTCGCGGACGCGCGAGCTTTTCAAGTTGCGCTCTTTACGGCTGTAACCTTTCACGGGATCGAAGCCGGTGACGTGCGACATTTTGCGCACCTTCACGGAATCGCCGACGACGAAGAACGTGCCGACCGGCTTTCCTTCGCGCCCTTCACGGCCGATTTCCAATGCCAAGTTCACGACCGTTTGCAACGTATCGAGCGGGACGCGGGTGCCGAGTTGTTGCAGGTCGCGCACCGTGAGCCGGCCGAGGTGGTCGTCGAGATCGATCACGCTCATCGAGTCGAGCGAGCCGGCCTCGAAGCCCGAGTAGAGCGCGGCGACACGCGAGCCGGGCGGAACGTGCTCTTCCGAGATCGCCTTCAAAAGCGCTTGCGAGAGTTTGTCGTAGACCGGCATCTCGGTCATTTCGACGAAGACGCAGGTCATGCCGGCAGCCTCGGCCGCGACGATCGACGTCGCCGATTCCAGAGCGACGATCACTTTTTGGCCGTCGGCGACACGGCTGATCGGTTCCCAATCGGCGTGGTCTTCCAAGAGGAGCATAACGGCATCGGCGCCGACCGACTTCGAGAGTCGGACGACTTCGCGGAACATCGTTAGAAACTCTTCGTTGGAACGAACCATCGGCACCTGCCGCCGCGTGAGAAAGGGAACCGTATCGCAGGAGACCGGCGCGAAGGCCGGCAGCGAGAAGACGTCCGAATCGTAGAAGTTTTCACCCTCGTAGGCAACGGGGATTCGCGCTCGGCACGCGAATAAAAAACGGCACGACGGACGACCCGGCTGCGAGCTCCGCCGCGCTTTCGCTCGCATGGCGGCAGGCCGTCAAACGCCGAAGCCGCTGCAGCGGCGGGAGTGCGGGCTCCCGGCGATGCGCGGCCTCGGCTCTTTCAAACGTCGGAAACCTGGCTTAACGCTCTTGCGTCGGGCGTTGGGCGGTCTTCAACGGACGTTTGGTAACGAGTCCTTCGAACGAGCGGAGCGGCCCGCCGAACACGCGTTCGTTGTAGATCTGGAGCGCGTGCAAGGCGTGGCCGAGGTGTCCGATCTCCCATTCGCTGACATCTTCGTTCAGCAAGATATCGGTGACGTACTTCACGGCTTTCACCATCCGCGGATCGCGAAGTTCTTCATCCGAGAGGGAGAACGCCAGCCATTCGAGCGTATGGCCGGTCGTCTGCAGCCGACGGTCGATGTCGCTGCGGGCTTCCTTGCGAACGAACCAAGCGGTGCTGAACGAGCCGTCGGGGTTCTGCAGGCTCCAAGTATATTTATGGTACTGATCGATATACTTTTGCGCTTCGAGATACATGCCCGTGATCGGCTCTTCGCGTTGTTCGCGTTTGCGAACGGCATAGCTCAGGCCCATCAGGCGATGCGTGCCGCCGCAGGCCGCTCCGCGCACCGGTTGCACGATCTCTTCGCGAATCAAGCGATCGAGCGACCACTCTTGGCCTTGGAAGTTGGTCCACGTGGCATCGCTCGGCAAGTAGTGCATCAGGCTGATGAGCTTGAAGGTCAGCTCGGTTCCGGCCTCGCAGTCTTTCTTCTCGGCTTCGATCAGGTCTTCAAGCGTGAACTGCTGGCCGCCGACGTAGAGCGGGTAGTCGCGTTGCAGATACGATTGCGCGAGGATCGCGAGAAACTGACCGGAATGCCCCTGCACGCCCGGCCCTCGGAGCGCGTAGAGTTCTCCTTTGCGAATCGTGAGAATCGGTTGATTCTTGCAGATGCCGCTGAAGCAGAGATGCCCGATCGCAGTCATCGGCTCGCCCCCGGGACCTCCCTTGCGAATCCGCGTGTCGACACCGTAGGCGACGATCGCGTGCATGACTTCCCAAGGGCTTTGATCGCGCGTGTTCAACGTCCAGTTCTGATAATAGAGGGCGAGCGCGGATTGCGTTCGCTTCTTCAATTGCGCCAGTTCCGACGAAAGCGGCACGTCTTGCTGCGACTCGAAGAGCTCTCGCGAGTTGGCGTCGGCCGGCGTGCGACCGATGACCGATTTGTCTCCGGATTCTTCGTCGCTTTCGCGCAACGGAAGGAGTCGGCCCGGCTCGGAAGGATCGCTCGTGCGCACCGGCTTGGAACGTGGGTGGCCGTTGTCCGAAGCGACCGTCGACGGTCGGGTGTCGCGCGATTCGGCATTCTTGGTAACCGCTTTGTCTTTATTATCTTTATTCGGCGCAACCGCATTCGGTGTTACCACGGCCGGGGCGAGTTCTTTCGGCTTCACGACCTGCGGATCGGTCGGACTACGCAGCCCGGCCGCTGGAGCGAGCGGGTTGGAAGAACTCGACACGCTCGGACCTCGCAAGGCCGGCTCATGCCCCCCTTCGGCATCGCGTAGGGCGTTATGAAGCTGCGCCTTCTCAGCGGCCGACGATTCGGTCGTCGTCGATTTGTTCGATGTCGAGTTACTCGATTTCGCCACCGGCGGAGTGAGCAGCGGCGTGGTCTTCGGCTCGGTCGAGGTCGGAGCGACTACGGTCGGCGATGCCAACGTGGGCGCGGCCAAGTCCGCAGGCGTTGCAGCCGGCGCCTTCTTTTCGGTCGACGGTTCCTTGCTCGACTGCGTCTTCGCGGAAGTTGAATCGGCGACGGTCGTCGTTGCCGTCGTCGTCGATTCCGCGGTCGTCGAGGCCGCGGTCGATTCGCTCGCCGCCGGCTTGTGCTTCGGCGGATAGGCCGGATGGACGATCTTGCCGTTCGTCGGCGCAGCGACCGCGGGCTTATGCGCTAAGAGTTCCGGCGCGAGCGTGCTCTTCGCCGGCGTCGCGGCGGTCGTGGACGAAGATTGACGGCGCGACGACGACGGCGCACCGTCGGGCTCGGTCGTAACGATCGACGAGACGATCGGGTCGGCTTGGTCGCGCGGCGGTGATGTGTTCGGCGCGTCGTTTCGTTTTTCGTTGATCGGCTCTTCGGCGTTCACGACCGTGGCAGGGGCAACCTTAGTAATCGCACGTGACAAGCTGCCCGCTTGCGACGTCGTAGTAAGAAGCAGGGCACACAAACTCAAAAAAAGTCTAAAACGGCTGATCTTCATGACCCTGCCTTTTCGCTGGTGAGCTATTCTCAAAGTCGTACGAACAGACTCGCCTGACGCGAAATCCGGTCGTTCGACGTTCGCGCGTCGTGCGCGTCGATGGAACGAGGAACCATTTGCCGGCACGAGGCTAGGGCGGCAGTTTCTTCCCAGCGACGACTTCGACAGTCGCCGAAAACGAAGAATCTCGATCGCCAAGTGCGTAGGAGAGGTATCGTCCCTTTCAGCCGGAATTTGCGTTAGGCTTGGCAAAAGCGGAAGCCTCTCGCTAAAGCACCTAACTTGCCCGCTGCCGGCAATGAAGCGTGCGCTTTATTACCGAGAAGTTACCGGAGAGACGGATTTATCGCTCATGTCGGGCCGGCGAACACGCCGCGTCTCCGACGAACGATGCAGAAAGATGACAAACGGCGCGCGAAGAAAGTGAGAGAAAAAAAGAAATCGTTTCGCTTGCCGCAAGCGTCGGCAACTTAGCGAAAAAAATGAACGGACTCTTCTAGTAAGGAGAGTCTAGCAACGAGAGTGCGAACGAAAAATTTCGCGCGAGTCATTCGCGCCGGCGACTTAGAACAGGTCGAGCTTGGCCCGTTGCGTCACCGAGATTTCGGCCGGCTGGCCTCCCTTCGCGAATTCGCGCCAAGCATTCGCATCGTCGCCGAAATCTTTGCCCGAGATGAGCCGCATCGATTGCACGGCCCGATACTGCAGCGCCGGATCGGGATCTTCCAATGCCGGCGCGAGAGCCGTGATGGCGTCTTGTCCACCGACTTTGCCGAGACATCGAACGGCGGCGAGGCGTACATCGACGCTGGCGTCTTTACGGAGCGCTTCGCTGAGTTGCGGAATCGCTTGCGGCCCGCCGTGCTTGGCCCAGGCCTCGCAGCCGGCGATCCGCACATCGCGGCTCGCGTCCCCCATGCCGGCTTTGATCGTCTCCGCAGCCAGGGGCGATCCGCAAGTCGCGATCGCTTTCAGAATCTCGGCTCGAATCAGGGCGTCGGCTTCGTCGCGATAGGCGTTGGCGTAAATCTCGGCCTTGGCTTGTTGCTCGGCCGGAGGAAGAGTCGACATCACCAGCGCTTCGGCCCGCAGCGCTTCGACGCGCTCCGCCGGAATCTGCCCCTTGTAGGTCTTGTCGACTTCCTTCTTGTCCCAGAAAGTCATGGTTTGCATCCACTCCGGACGGGCCCGCGTGGAGGAGCAACCGGAGTAGATAAGCATGGCACCGGCCGTAAGCGTGGCCGAGATCTTGCCGAGACGTGCGGAAAATTTGAACATAGCCATCGTCGACGCTTGAGCAAGGAGTGGGATGAAGCGAGGGTCGACCGACGACGACGGCCGCGGAAATACATGGCGGCCGGTCGCAGGAAACGAGAGAAATGCGGCGCGGACTATATCAACGCTCGCTCGGCGGGCCAAGGCGAATCGCCGGCGCTCGAATTCAAAAGCCGAAATCGGCGTGTCGCCTGCCGACGACAGCGTCTAGTATGGAAGTTGCCGCCGTAGATGACGCTCACGCTGCCGATGCCGGCAAGCGATCGATCCACGCCTTGCAAAATATCGATCCATGATGAGTTTGCCACGCGCACCCCAGCTTTCGCCACACCGCTTAGCGCCGGCAGCTTTTACGCTGCTGGGCCTCCTGCTGCTGGGACTCGTGCTGTCGTGTCTTGCGGCATCGCCGGCTGCGGCGATGGACCGGGTTCGTATGAAGCGCGAAGGGATCGAGCAGGAGCTCGTCGGCCGTGTGATCGAGAAAGCGGAAGACGGCGGGCTTCTGTTCGAAACGCGTGAAGGAACTCTTTGGACCGTGCCGCCGGAAGAGCAGCTCGGCACCTCGAACGATTCCGAACCGTTTGCGCCGTACCCTGCGGACAAGCTTGCCGAGTTGATGCTCAAGGAGCTTCCGCCGGGCTTCGAGACGTACCAGACCAAGCACTACCTGATCTGCTTCAACACCTCACGCGCCTATGCGCAGTGGTGCGGAAGCTTGTTCGAGCGCCTCTATCAGGGCTTCGGCAACTATTGGAGCAACCGTGGTTTCGAGCCACGAGATTCCGATCGGTTGTTGGTCGCGGTCGTGTTTGCCGATCGGACGTCGTATGCTCGTTATGCGCGGCGCGAGCTCGGCGACGGAGTCGATTCGATCATCGGCTACTACAGCCTCAAGACCGATCGAATGACGATGTACGACCTGACCGGCACGGCCGGCACGACGGGCGAGCGCGGTTCGGCGGCGCAGATCACGCAGACGCTGTCGCGGCCCGAGGCGTTTAAGACCGTCGCGACGATCGTCCACGAAGCGACGCATCAGATCGTGTTCAACTGCGGCATGCATCGCCGTTACGCGGACATACCGCTTTGGCTCAGCGAAGGGATGGCCGTGTACTTCGAGTCGCCCGACCTCGACGGCGGCAACAAAGGCTGGCGCACGATCGGGAAGGTCAACACGCCCCGGCTGCTCGCCTTTCGCCAATACCTTAGAACGCGCCCGAAAGATTCGTTGGCGTCGTTGTTGAAGGAAGACGCTCGGATGCGCAATCCGCAACTCGCGGGCAACGCCTACGCCGAAGCCTGGGCCTTGAACTACTTCCTCATCAACGTGAAAGCGAAGCAGTATCAAGAATACATGCAGGTGCTCGCCAAGAAGACACCGCTCGTCTGGGACACACCGGAAGCACGCCTAGCGCAGTTCGAGCAATCGTTCGGCAGTCTCGACGCGCTGGATAAAGAATTCGTGCGGTATATGCAGCGTTTGAAATAGGGGTCAGGGGGCGGAGGTCAGGGGGCAGTTTAGGAAAGTAGTAGGCACGTTCCACGTGCCGTAACCACGTGTCGTACGGAAGCGCCGCAAGAGATCGCATCTCGCTCGTCAAGTACGCGAGATCGACGATCGGTCGTCATCGCGATGCCCATCGGCTACGGCACGCGGAGCGTGCCTGCAACGTTGTAGGCACGCTCCGCGTGCCGTAACTGACCACTGGTCACCGACCACCGGCCACTACTACCCCAGCAACGTCTGCTCGACGCGGCGGAGCGCTTCGTCGAAGCGGCATCTTCCGCCGACCGTGGGCAAGGCTTCGTCCGAGGCGAGCGGGGTGCCGTAAGGCCCCCGGTAACATCGAAGCGGCAACCCGCGGCGCGATGCGTGAAACGCTCGGCATCCGCTGCGTCGGCTGAGGCTCTATCCCAGCAACGTCTGCTCGACGCGCCGTAGCGCTTCTTCGAAGGGCGAGTGCCCGATCGATCGGTTGGCGGAAGGCGTGCGCGGCGGCCAACAGTCGCTTGAGCGCGCCGTTCAACTCGCGGGCATGGCAGGAGAAGTTGGCGGCGATGAACTCGCGCACGTCGTCGGCAAGCGTCATCCCGAGCTTCGCGGCCATCCGGCCGGTGATGCCGAGCCGCGTTTGCATGTCGGGCGTTTCGATGCCGACGACCAGTCCGCCGGCGATGCGGTTGCGCAACTCAGGGCCGAGGAACCCGAGGTCGGCCGGCGGGCGATCTGCCGCGAACACGATCTGTCGCCCGTCGTGCTGGATGGCGTCGAACGTATGGACGAGCTCGACGAGCGTGGCCCGTTTGCCGGCGAGGAATTGCAGATCGTCGATGATCAACAGATGCAGACCGCGGAACTTACGGCGGAAGCTCGGCAGGCCGGTGCCGTGCAGCGAGTCGAGGAACGACGTCGTGAACTGTTCGGCGGAGAGTAGCGCGGTCTGGGCATCGGGATGGCGACGACGAACGTCCGCGATCATCGCTTCGAGCAGATGCGTCTTTCCGACACCCGTCGGTCCATGCACGACGAGCGGCGAAATGCTGCCGAGCCGTTCGGCACAACCGAGCGTCGAGGCATACGCCAACCGATTGGACGAGCCGACGACGAACTCGTCGAATTGTGCGAGGCGGCGCGGCGCGGTCGGACGTTGCGGCTTCGCAGGTGTAGCGATGTTCGCTACCGCGTGGTCGGTGCTGGGCGACGGCGGCACGGCCACCGCATCCTCGGCGATGTTGCGCATCAGTCGGGCAGCGGCCCGTTCCGCAAGATCGCCGATCGCCGTGCGAGCGAGGTCCGGATCGCGGCCGTCGATCGGGCGAGCGCCGCTCGTCGACGCAGCCGGGTTCCCTTCCGACAAGAAGCCGGTGAAGGAATGCTGTACGAACTTGGGGTGAGATTCTTCGGCCGGCTTCGCGGCATCGACGGGCTTCGCTGCCTTGCCGTGTTTGCCGGGCTTGGCCGTCGCGTCGCTCCGGCGGTTCGCCAACTGCTTATCGACTTCGAACGCGACCGAGATTTGCGGCCCGATCGTTTCGCGAGCGGCCGCTTCGAGATGCGCTCGGAAATTGTTACGGAGCCAATCTTGGAGAAACGTATTCGCGGTCGACACGATGAGCCGGTCGCCGTCGATTCGGAAGCCGGTCGACGAAGCGAACCACATGTCGTACCGCTCGGCACCGACGCGCTCGGCGAGCGCATGGCGTAGTGCGGACACGATCTCCTTATCGTCGATGGTCACTTCCTGCATTCCCCTAGCGCCTCATGCTTGGAACGAATCCCAGTCGAACCGGTTGCCCGAGGTCCGAAGCATCCGGCTCGTCGTACGAATCTTGCGTAGCGACGAACGGAGTCTTTCGGCTCGAGGCGGTGCTGCACGCTCTCCGCGCGCAGACCGACCTCCGGAATCGAACTTGGTTACCGCGTCTTGCTCCTCAAACCATCCGGCTCACGACCGCGGCAAACATCGTCCAACGAGGGCGTACGATATCGGCTCGGCAGGGAGAGTGCGAAGCGTCTGCTTTCGAGACAGAGGCAGCTTCGAGGCATCACGCGCAAAACCGTTAAAGTCAATGCTTTGCGTAATGTTTTTCGAAGTCTTCGCTCGCACTTCGGTTGTCACCCGAGGAAGGGATTGTACGCCTGCCGGCACCGCTGTCAAAGCGCTAGACCCAGGCCGGCCGAGCGATCGCGAGAACGAAAATATTCGGGCCCGTTTTTCCCGGCGGATCAAGCAACCCGTCGCGCAATCCGACGGAAAAATTTTCTTTCCATCAGCATCGACGACCGCGTGGAAAACGTGTCGGGTCGAAGCCTTGCGATTTCATCGTTCGCGCGGCGAGGAATTCGCAAAGGCTTAGCCCTCCGCGAGTTGCCGATTCACGAGTCAGTTTTCGGTCGGGGTCGTGAGCGGCTTGATAAAAGCAGTGCGCTTTTCCCAAGGCAAAAACCCGACCCGCTCGTAGGCTTCGGCGGCGGGCAGATTCGTCGAATCGACGGCCAACACAACCCGCGCACGACCGATACTCGCGGCGATGCGTAAACTTTCTCGCGCGACGACGGCCCCCCAAGCTCGGCCGCGCGCCTCGGGCACTAAGCCCATGTACACCAACTCGACTTGGTCTTGCTCGGCATGCTCGGCCAAGATGAGGCAGCCGACGTCGCGGCCGTCGTTCACGACGAACCGCCACAACCGCGAGCCGCCGACGCCGGCGACTTCATATTCGTCGAGCATCTCGCGGCCGGTGCGCAGACCGTTGAGGGCCGGGCAATCGAGCGTGTCGACGTACGATCGCTCGACGATGCCGGCCATGCGTGTGCGCTCCGTCTCGTTGTCGACGAACGCTTCGAAAACGATCGGCGAATCGCTTTCGCCGGCGAGCGCTGGATCGACGTCGATCGTCTCGCCGACTAAGTAGGTGAGTTCGGCGAGGTGCAGGAAGCCGGCCGCGCGGAGTGCTTCGGCCTCGCCGCAATCGCCGGAGATCAGCAAGCTCTGCGCAAGCGTACAGCCGCGCGCGGCGAGCGCTGCCGTCAGTTTATCGAGCAGCGCAATGGAAAGCTCCGGCGAGGTCGGAGTCGCCGTTGTGGAGACCTCGCCCGCGCTGCGCCATTGCGGCGGCCACACGAGCGCCGCGCCGCCGGGACGCAGCTGCCCCCAAGCCGCGCCGACGGTCGCGCCGGCGTCGTCGGCGACTCGCCACAACTCACCCCAGCCGGCCGGATCGGTTTCTGCTTCCAGTAGCGTAGCCGGCATCAGAACCTCGGCCGCGTCGTTCGGAAGTCCGCATAAGACGAGCCCTAAAGCTTCTTTCAAGAGGCTCCGCTTCAGTTCCGGGCCGAGGCGCTCGATAGAATAAGATGGGTGCATAACCGGCAGGATACGCGATTTCTTCCCAGTCGTCAGGGTCGGTGCCTATAATCGGGTCGCTTCACGAGTTGTTTTAACACCGTCGCTCGTCTTCAAGAGGCAGTTATGTCGCTGCGAACTTTTTCGGGTCTGTTGCTGTTAGCCGTTGCCGGCACCACCGGCGTCGCCGACGCTCAGCAAGCGCTGGAGAATCTCGAAAAGCAACTCGCGCAACCTCCCGTGGAAACCGCAGCGGCGGAAGAGCCGGGCTACTTGGGGATCATCGCCGACGATCGTGAAACCCAAGGACGGGGTATCCGCTTAATCGATGTCTTAACTTCCGGCCCTGCCGCCAAGGCCGGTCTGCAGACAGGCGACACCATTACGAGCATCGACGGCGTGGCCGTGAAATCCCTCGACGACATGGCGAAGGTCATGGTCGGGCGGATCGTCGGCGAAGAAGTTTCGTTCGTAGCGACGCGCGGCATCGAGGCCGTGCGGGTCGATGTCGTGCTAACGCGACGTCCGCCTCCGGAAGAACGCCGCTTCAACAACTTCGGGCGGATCGGCGATCCGACCACCGAGATCATCACGCCGAACGACATTCCGCCGACCGTCGTGAAAACCGCGCCGCAAGCCTCGCGCATCGTGCCGGGAGTGATGCCTGCCGTTCCGGCGCGAGGCATTCCCCATCCGAGTGCGCCGGGCGTACCTTCGGCCGATGCGCTTCCTCCGCCGGAAGTCATCTCCAACATTCCGCAAGCCCAACGCCCGAGCGTTGCGCCGCCGATCGCCGTGGCGAGCCGCCTCGGACATTCCGGCGCTCCGACCACGATTCAAGCCACGCCCGCCATCCCTCCGGCGAACACTTTGCGACCGGGGACGCCGCTCACGATCGATCCGAATTCTCCGGCTGCCGCGGCACTGCGAACCGGCTTGCTCGGCATCCGCACGACGCGCGTCACGCCTGAGTTGCAACTGGCGATGAACTTGCCCGAGCCGCGCGGTGCGCTGGTGATCGAAGTTCGTCCCGACTCACCGGCGAAGTTCGCCGGCATTCCGATCGACGCCGTGATCGTGGCTGCCGATGCGAAGCGGATCGACGGCCCGAACGATCTCTCGAATCTCGTTGCCGAGCGTGGCCCTGGAGCCGAAGTTCGGCTGTCGTACTATCGCTACGGGCAACTGTATGAGAAGACGGTGAAGTTGCTCGCGCCGCCGCCGGTCGTGGTGGCCGATGTCGTGGCCGGCGATCCGAGCTTAGCTCCGAAACTCGCTCCGAAAGCAGTCGAAGTTCCCGGCCCCGGGCCCGGCAGAATGGAGCCGTCGTTCGGCCTGCCGCCGACGACCGTTCCCACGGCCGTAGCGCCCCCTTCGACGAAGCCCTCGCCGACGACCCTTCCGCCGATCGCACCTTCGACGCCCGCAACGGGCCCGACGCTCGCGCCGGTGTCCGCACCGACGGTTGCCAAAGCACCGACCTCGGAATCGGAAGCGGCACAGATTCGCAAACAGATCCGTGATCTCGAAGCGCAGTTGAAGGCGCTCGAGAAACGCTTGCCGCCGGAAACGAAATAGTTGTCGGCAGGGATTCCACTAAGCGTGTTCGGCATTCTCCTGTTCGGCGAAGTCGCCGACGTCGACCCGCACGGCCTCAAGCTGTGGCTCGTGTTCATTGCCGTCTGGGTGACGTTCTGGGCCACGGTCGGCGGCATCGTTTGCCATAAGCTCAAGCGGCGCGGCCTGCAAGGAGCGCTCCTCGGCGCGGGGCTCGCCGTCATCGGGATCATGCTCGTGCTGTTGCAGGAAGATCCCCCGACCGATCCCCCGCAACAAGCCCCCACGTAACTCGAAAAACGGGGCAAAATCAGGGGCGTTTTCGCTCGTTTCGCCCGATTCTCCGGCCTATCCGCGCGACGAAGACTAGTCGGCCGGCAGTCTCGCAGGCTACTATTGCAAGCTTACCGGAAGCTCGGCGGCGAAAGTCCGAGAGTTCGCCGACTTACGAAACGTTCCTGACGCGGTACGCATGCTCGACGCGCTTACGAGAAAGACGGTGCAAGCCTCGGCCCGAGCGCTGCTCGTCGGCTTCGCTCGCCTCATCAGCGGCGCGAGCGTGCGATACATCAATTGCCAGCCCGACACGAACCAACGAATCTACTTTGCGAACCACACGAGCCATCTCGACGCGATCGTCATCTGGGCCCTGCTGCCGCCGCGCGTGCGCGTCCTTACGCGCCCGGTCGCCGCGCGCGATTATTGGGACAAAGGTCGGCTGCGGCGATACCTTGCCAACGAGGTGTTTCCCGCGCTGCTGATCGATCGACAGAATATCAAAGTTCATCAAAGCCCGGTCGATATGATGCTCCGCGAAATCGGCGATAAGTATTCTTTGATCGTTTTTCCCGAGGGACATCGCAACACCGGCTCCGAAATCGACGAGTTCAAAAGCGGGCTCTACTACTTGGCGAAGAAGCGGCCCGACCTGGAACTGGTGCCGGTGCATATCGACAATCTGAATCGAGTGCTGCCGCGCGGCGAGTTTCTGCCGGTGCCGCTGTTGAGTTGCGTGACGTTCGGCGCGCCGATCTGGCTCGAAGCCGGCGAACCGAAGACGAAGTTTTTGCTGCGGGCTCGTGAGGCAGTGAGGAAGTTGAAGGAAGTGTAGGGAACGCAGAAGTTAGAATGCTTGCGATTATGCGGAAGTTAGTTCAGCAGTTTGCACAGAGACCTTATGACGATCGACGGACCGGCTTTCTGGATCTTCACGACGCTGTTGATGGTGCTCACCGCCGCAACCGTGGTCGGCCAACTGCTGCGCCGGCAGAACGAGATCGGCGTCAATCCGGCCGTCGTCGAGCAACTCAACCTACGGGTCCGCTCTTGGTGGATGCTGACGGCGATGCTCGCCGTCGGCTTTCTGATCAGCGCCGATGCGACCGTCGCGCTCTTCGGCTTGTTGTCGTTTTGGGCTCTGCGCGAATTCATCACGCTCACGCCGACGCGCATCGCCGATCATCGGACTTTGTTCTGGGTCTTCTTCGTCTTCACGCCGTTGCAGTTCTATCTCGTCGCCACGGACCAGTACGAGGTCTACAGCATTCTGATTCCGGTTTACGCGTTCCTCTTCATTCCGGCCCGCATCGCGTTGGCCGGCGATTTCAAACGCTATCTCGAACGCTGCACCACGATCCAAACCGGCTTGATGATCTGCGTCTACTGTTTGAGCTACGCTCCGGCGATGCTCAGCCTGAAGTTCGGCTCGGACTATAATCCGTTTTTGCTGTTGCTCTTCTTCTTCATCATCGTGGCCTTGAGCGATGCCTTTCACTACGTCTGCGAAAAGCTGATGGGGAAGCATCTCATCGCTCCGGCGATCAGCCAGAACAAGACTTGGGAAGGGTTCCTCGGCGGGCTCGGCTGCGCAAGCCTCGGGGGCATGGCGCTCTATTGGGCCAGCCCGTTCCGCGCCCCGCAAGCGGCGATGATGGCCGCGCTGATCTCGGCGATGGGCTACTGCGGCGGCCTGACGATGTCGGCGATTAAGCGCGACCGGGGCGTGAAAGACTACGGCACGCTCCTCGTCGGCCACAGCGGCGTGCTCGACCGCATCGACTCGATCTGCTTCGCCGCCCCGGTGTTCTATCACGTCACGAAGTATCTCGTGACGCAGAACCTGACGTAGCAGGAAGGGGTCGGGGGCCAGGATTCGGGGGTCAGCGGATTCATTCAATAGCCCGGGGTGCATACCCCGGGGAGTCTCAGCGCCGCGTCTATCCAGCACCGTCCCTATCGACGCATCACCCCGCTCGAGAGCCCGGCATCGAACAGCGGTGCCGCAGCGGGAACGCTTTGCGGCTGCGCGCCGCTGGAATAAGCCGAGACCGGTTGTTCGGCTCCCTTGGCCCATTGCAGGACGATCTGCTTCGGCGTCTCGGGCGATTGCGGTCGGCTCGCGCCTCCTTGGATCGGGCCGCTCGGAACCGTTGCCATAGCGTTGACGATCCCCGAGCTCGGCGTGACCGGCACCATGTGCCCCGCACTGACGACCGCTGAGTTCAAGGGTGCCGCCGGCTGTTTCGCCGCTTGTTGTATCGCGTCGGTGTCGTTCGCCAGAGCGATGCCGCTCGACGGCGCTACCTGATGAACGAGGTTCGGTGTCGGGCGCTCACGCTTACGATTCGAAGCGGCGGTCGAGGTCCATTGAAACATCGGTGCCGGAGGCGCGGCTGGTGCGCTCGTCACCAAGTTCGCCGGAGCCGGGGCCGTCGGAATGATGTTCGCTTGCGCTACGAGCGCCGGTTGCGATGTTGCGACCGAAGCCGCGACCGAAGTTTGTTGCAGCGGCGGGCTGCCGGTGCGAACCCAATCGAGCCACGTGGTCTGCAGCGTGCGGAGATCGGCGAAGCCGTAATGGGCGTTGACGGTGCGGACCCAGTTTTCGTCCTGCAAGCCGTCGGCGACGAATTGTAAAAACTTCCGTTTGCCCCCTTGGGCGATGAAGTAGCTCGCGAGCGAATGGCCTTGCGCATACAGAGGCAAGACGTCGGCCGGATATTCCTTCATCGCAAACATCGAGCTGAACGAAATGCCGCGACCGGTCTTGAGAAACTGAATCAGCATTTGCTGCTGCTTGGTTCGCTCGGAAGAATGCTCGACCGTGGTACATGCCCCTTCGTCGGCCCAGCGCGGCAGCGGCTGACGGAAGTGCGTGGCGAAGATCGTGTGCGTGACTTCGTGCGGCAGCACCGAGTCGAGAATCCGTTCGAGCGAGCCTTGAATCGTCATTTGCCAACCGAAGACTTCGCCCCGATCGAAGACGAAGCTGGTCGCGCCGCCGGCGCCGAGCTTGTCGCCGACTTGCACCGTGATCGGGCAGGGTTGACCCCAACTCGGCAACTCTTCGCCGAGCCATTCCACGGCGATCTCGCTGCGAAAGCGTTCGGCCGAATCGCCGACTTGTTTCGCGACCGCTTGCGTCGGCGCGTTGACGATGAAGTTTTGCGTTCGGTAACTCGCGCCGAGAAAGATCGGCAGACAGGCGCAAAGCGCCCAGCGAATCGTACGAGCTTCCATGCTCCATTCCCCGTGAGTTCGATGTCTCTGCGAGTGCCCGCGGCGAGGATCCTTCCTCGCATCCATGCACTCGTTCGCAATCCGCTAAGCAAACTTCGGACCAAAAGACTTCTCGTGCGCTGCTTCGACCTTCACCCTGCGCGATTCGAAGTCATCGAAGATGGCTCCGAACTCGCCGAATAGGCCGCTTACGACTCTACGCGGCCCGAGGTTTTTCGGTTCGCATTTCATCCGGCCGCTTCCAAGCGACCGTTTGACTGCAGCCCCGATTTTGTAAGCCTTTCAAAAATACTCGACATTCCTTCACGAACCTAGACCGAAATGCCGACATGCCGTCGCAAGGAAGCGTGCCCAGCGACGACGACGAAACGGATTCACTCGCGATCGCGTTGCCGCGTCGAAGTTTACGAAGACGCACTGCACGGCGCTATTGCGCCGGCTGCGGTAAACCATGTGCGGGAGAGCGCCGCGCTTCAGCATTGCCGGCAAGCAGCGTCAGCAAGCCGGCGTTGGCGGCAGGGAATTCGTAAGCGCCGAGCTCGCTGGGCGCGACCCAACGATAACCGGCGGCAATCGCCGAGACGGCAGCCGGATCGGCGAGCGTGCAAGCGAAGAAGAACAGTCGCACGCGGTCGTGGTCGTATTGCTGCACGACCTCGGGATACGCCGCGCCGACGCGAACGCGAACTCCCGTCTCTTCAAGGCATTCGCGCTCCGCCGCTGCGGCCGGCGATTCGCCCGCTTCGACCTTCCCGCCGGGGAATTCCCACAAGCCGGCTAACGGCTTCCCCTCGGGCCGACGCCCGATGAGCAATTTCCCCTCGTGCTCGACCACGGCGATCGCAATCGGCACGGGGGAAATCGGCATTGCGCTGTTTCCTTGCGAGGAAATCAAAGAATGTGACATCGTTGCGCGAGCGAGTGCCGTCGCCTCGCTTGCGGGTTCGCGAACGCGCGACGTCGGAGCTTCCGCGAAACCGCAAGCGGTGTTGCGGTCCCGCGACGGGAAGATCCGACGCGCGAGGGCTACTTCTTTTCGAGTTGCCCCTTGGCGGCATCGAGCAGCCGGCCGGGGGAGCCCATGATGTTGTAGCCGCCGTCGAGATGGAGGATTTCGCCGGTGATGCCGTTGGACATCTCGGAGAGGAGGAACGCTCCGGTCCGGCCGACTTCTTCGTGCGTGATGTTGCGTCCGAGCGGGGCCATCATCTTGTAGAGCGTTTGCATGTCGTCGACGCCGGCCGCGCTTCCGGCGAGCGTGCGCACCGGGCCCGCACTCACGGCGTTGACCCGAATGCCGCGTGGGCCGAGATCGTAAGCGAGATACTTCACGATGCTGTCGAGCGCCGCCTTGCAAATGCCCATCACGTTGTAACCCGGCACCGCTTTCTCGCCGCCGAAATACGTGAGCGTGACGATCGAAGCGTTGTCGTTGAGCACCGCGCGGGCTTCTCTGGCGACCGCGATCAAGCTGAACGCCGAGATTTCCATCGCGAGGTTGAAGCCGTCGCGGCTGGTCTCGATCGTATCTTTCTTGAGATCGTCGAGCTTGGCGAAGGCCACGGCGTGGACGAGGAAGTCGATCTTGCCGAACTCGGCGGCGGTCGTCTGCATCACCGCTTGAATCTGGTCGTCTTTCTGCACGTCGAGCGGGATCAAGAACTTCGCTTGAGCCGGATATTTGTCAGTGCATTTCGAGACGCGCAGCCGGTTCTTCTTCTTCTCGTCGTCGGGCCGATCGGGGAGGTGGGTGAAGCCGCAGGTGCCTCCTTCGGCCATGATGAACTCCGCGATGGCCCACGCAAGCGAGCGATCGTTGGCGACTCCGATGATCAGCCCCTTCTTACCGTCGAACAAACCCATGACCTCGGCCCTTTCATGCGTGCGAAAACCAAGACTCGGCGTCTCTTGCGAGAGCCCGCAAGATAACGGTTCGACGGCGTTCGATAAAGCCGGGCTGCAAAGAGAAGGGAGGAGTTTTCGGCGCGCGGAAGCGCCGAAAGGCCGCGAAAAGGGGGCTAGACCGCTTTATTCGCGGTGCGCACCATCTCGACGCAAATGCCGCCGGCTCGCAAGAGCTTGTGCATGCGCGTGAACCAAAGCTCGCGGTTCCAATGCAGCCCCATCTCTTCGCAAACTCGATGCAGATCGCGGCGATTGTAGGTGCGGCAGCACCAGAAGCGGCTCGTGAACGCACCGGAGAAGCTGTCTTCGGTCGCCAACAACAGCATCCTGCCCCCCGGCACCATCACGCGGGCCAGTTCGGCCAAGCCGGGCCTAGGGTCGGGAAGATGTTCGAGCACGTAGCCGCATGTGACGCAATCGAAGCTGCCGTCGGCAAACGGAAGATGCGTCAGATCGGCGACGAGATTGCACGGGATCTCGCTCTTCAGCCGGTTGCGAGCGCGACGCAACATCTCGAACGAAATGTCGAAGCACGTGATCGAAGCGTCGGGATCGGCGTACTTCAATAGATGCTTCGAGATCTGACCGGCACCGCTGCCGACATCGAGAATGCTTTTACAACCGGCGAGATCGAATTTGCGTTGCCGGAAAAGACGGTCGCCGAGCGCGAGATGGAGCGAAAGAAAACTTGCGGTCGTCAGCAACGCCCCTTGAGGTCCGTCGTACTTGCCGCGCACGGCATCGCGGTATTCCTTATAGCTGACTTTGTTCATCAGCTTATGCTCGACGAACTCGTTCAGAATCTTGGGCGTCTTCGGCCGCGACTTAACGCTGTAAGACGAATCCGGCGATAGAGGACTCTTCTTCAGACTCATGCTCGATACCCCACGACCGGACGTTTGCCCTCGCGCCGTTCTTAACGAATCTCCCCACGCGGTGCGGCGGCCTATCGAGCCGGCATTCGGAGGAGCGTTACAAGCTTGCGCGTCTACCGTAGATATACCACTCCGCCAGAAGCAAAACCAGCGCGAGGAGGAGAAACGGCTTCCAACCTTCGAGCCGAGTTTCCTCCCAATCGGACTTTCCGACGATTTCTTCTTGCCCAACCCGCAATGTCGGCTGATCGGCGACGGAAATATTCGATTCTCGCGAGTCGAACAAATTGACGGCGAAAGCCCGTCGCATCCGCTCGCCGTCGACGACGCGGTAGGGGCCGACCTGGTTCGTCGCGTAGAACGAAAAGTCTCCTTGCGGGCTTCGTTGCAGAGCGGTGCGGCTGCCGTCCGGGGCGACGATCGTCGCCTTGTCGAGCGCTTCGAGGCGGAACCGGAGCGTTTGCCCCGGCTTCGTCGACTCGGCCGCCGCTCCGCGCCGATCGCGGCCGAAGTATTGCACCGTGTTGAGCACGAACTGCTCGAAGCCGCCGCCGTCGACGAGCGGCCAATTCGTCAGCGGCGCGCCCTCGGCATTGAACATCGCGAAGCCGAGGACCGCATCTTCGTAGGCGTCGCGCGGCGCGACGACGGCCAGCGTCCCGCGGTCCGAGTCGATGAGCATCTGAGTGCCCGAGGGTCCGGTCGGCGGCGCACCTTCGGCAATCAGCACCTCGCCGAGCACGACGTTCTGCATCAACGGATGCGTCCGCGCGACATCGATCACTTGCGGCAGATCGACCAGGGGAGCGGAGCGCCAAGCATCGCCCGGCGGAAGCGTGCCGAGATAGAGAGTCGAGCAAGGAGGCGCCGCGGCCGGCCGGCAACGGTCGAAGACTACGAGGTCGATCGTTCCCGAATCGACGAGCGAGCGATAGTCGGGCGTTTCGAGAAACGCCGGCGGCTTCGTCACGGCCGTACACCATCGCAGAGCTTCCTCGGTAACGAGCGCCGCCTCGAGATACCGATTGCCCGGCGATACCAACAGCACTTGCGTTTTATGCGGCGGCGCGAGCACGCCCCAAGCCTTATCGTCGACGGCCAACTCATCGTCGACCAGCAAGCGCAATTCCCAGACGCCGTCCGCTGCTTGCGGGATCGTGAAGAGGACATCTTTCTGCGAGCTCGAGTTGATCGTGATCCGCTGCGCATCGACGAGCCGATCGGCCGTGCGTAGTTCGACATCGACGGTTCGTTCGCCGGCGTCGAAGTTCTTAAGCTTGGCGAGCGCTTGAGCGGAGTCGCTCTTCTCGGCGCTGCGCGTAATCACGAACTGGACGATGCCGATGTTTTTCGTCGTCGACAAGCCGATCGGAATGAAAACCGGTTCGAGATTCTCAAGCGACACGTTTTCGATCGGGGGAAAGTTTCCGTCGCTCGCGATGAAGACTTGCGTCCGTCGAGCATCGTCAGCGGGAGCGTCGCCGGCGCTCGGCGTAGGACCGGCTCGTCCGGCGCAAATGCGGAGTGCTTCGTCGAGCGACGTCGCTTGATTCGTCGGGCCGATTTCAGCGACCGCTCTACGCAACCGTTCGCGGCTATCGGTAAACGCTTGCTCGACCCGCACGCCGTCGGCAAAGCTCACGACCATGCCCGTATCGCCGGAGTTCATGCGCTCGATCAAGCTCGTAATCCTGCGCTTCGCTTCGTCCAGCCGCGTCGGGCGGACGTCGTCGGCCGACATGCTCGCCGAATTATCGACGAGAAAGATATAACGTCCGCCGCGCAAGGCCGACCCCTGCCAGGTAGGACGAAGCAGCGCGAGCGCCGCGAGCGCGATCAGCAATAATTGCAGGAGCAACAACAGGCTCCGCCGCAACCGCTGCCACAACGCGTTGACGCGATGATCTTCGACCGTGCGCCGCCAGAGATACGTGCTCGGCACGGAGACCGGCTTGCGGCGCATCTTCAAAAAGTAGAGCGCCAGAATCGCCGCGGCCGCCGCCGGCGGAATCGCCCATTGCCACCACGACAGGCCGGCGATTGCTCCTTCCATCAGCCCACCAATCCTTGGCGGCGAAGCGTTTCGGCGACGACCCGCTCGATCGGCGTTTCGTTGTCGATGAAGAGGTAGCCTAGCGCCCGCCGCGCGCAGAACTCGCGCACTTCGGCGAGGTAGGTTTGCAGCGTGCGATCGTAAGCCTTCAGCAGAGTTTCGCCGGCTGTGATCTCGGTCGCTTGCTCGTCTTCGCAATCGATCAAACGCAAATCGCCGACGACGTCGGGCCGGATCTCTTCCCGGCTCAAAATGTGAATGACGTAAGCATCCATGCGCCGCGCCGCCAAAAAGCGGAGCGCCGCTTCATAGCCCTGCTTGTCCATCAAGTCGGTCACGAGCAGCGCGATGCCTCGGCCCGTGTTGCGCAGGCCGAAATTCTTCACCCCTTCCAGGAGCGAGGTCTTTTCGTTGCCGGCGAGATCGTCGAGATAGCGAAACATCCGCCAGGCGTTTTGCCTGCCGCGCCACACCGGGCCGGGACGACGCAGGCTTTGCCCCAGCGTTTCGATGCGCACGCGATGCGAGCGAATGAGCCCGATGAAGGCGAGCGCCGCCGTGATTTGCTTGGCGACTCGGAGTTTCGTCGGATCGCCGAATTCCATCGACGGGCTGTTGTCGATCAAAGCGTAGAAGTGCAGGTCTTCTTCTTCGAGAAACAACTTGACGAAGAGTTTTTCCAGCCGTGCGAAGATGTTCCAATCGACGAACCGGAGATCGTCTCCTTGGGCATAGTTGCGGAAATCGGCGAACTCGACGCTCCGCCCTTTGCGCGTGCTGCGGCGTTCTCCTTTCATCCGTCCTTGAAACACTTTCCGGCTCAAGAGGTCGAGCGTCTCCAATTTCGCCAACATTTCCGACGACAGAAGCGGTGCGGAAGCCGGCGTGGAAGGGGCGGTGCTCGACATGGAAATCGGCGGTCGTGGTCACAGGGGTGCGGATCGGCATGAGCCGCGCACGGAAAGCTTCCCCTCGATTCTCAACCGCCGCTCGACCGCCGACAAGCCTCATCGCCGCAGAGTCGCGCTTTTTGAAATCGCGATTTTCCGCGACGTCTGCTATAACCGACTTCAGCGCATTCACGCTCCGATCGAGTTGTTCGATCGGCCCTCAAATCAAAAGGAGTTCGTCATGGGTAAGGGAAACAACAGCCAGAAGAACGACAAGAAGTCGAAGAAGCCGAAGCAAGACAAGAAGGCCGCACCGAAGCCGGGCGGCAAGTAAATCGGCCTCGATGCAAGCGAACTGCGACGCGGCTTTCGTGCGAAGTGTCGTTAGCGACCCGCCGATTGCCGCAGCAGTTCGTTTATTTGCGGATACTTCGTTCGCGCCGCCGGATCGACGGCGAGCAGCACTTCGAGAAAAGTGCGGGCCTGATCCATTTGGCCCGAGCGAACCGCACGCTCGGCATATTGCACGAGCAGCCCCGAGCTTTGCGGCGCGAGCTTGCAAAGGCGCGTGAGAGCTTCGGCCGCGGCGGTGAAGCGATTGAGCCCGAGCAGTGCGAACGCTTGATATTGCATCGCTTCGACGTTGTTCGGATCGTTCTTAATGCAACTCTCGAAATGAGCGAGGGCCTCGCCTAGGCGCGTTCCTCGGGGGTCGCGGAGCAACAGCCAACCGAGCTCGTAATCGGTGTCGGCGAGCAGTTGCTTGGTCTCTTGTTCCGGTTGGTCGAGCTTCGGGATCATGGCCAAGGCTTGCCGCAAAAGCTTTTCCGCGGCTTCGTCTTTGTTGATGAGATCTTGGAGAGCCGCATAGTTGCGAACTGCCGGCAAGTAAGCCGGATTCAGTCGCAGCGCTTTCTGAAACTCCGCTTCGGCGAGCTCGGCATACTTCATCTCTTCGGTCGACCTCAGCAAGTTGGTGTAAGCGGTGCCGATTCCGGTGTGCGGCTCCGCTCGATCGGCGGCCGCGGATTGGCCCGCGATCCATTCTTGGAACACGTCTTGAAACTTCTCGCGAAGTTCCCGCGGCGAGTCGGCAACGGGAGGGGCTCGCGTCAAGACTTTTGCCGCTTCCGTGCGGACGTTCCGAATCGGATCGTCGAGGGTTCTTAAGAGCAGCGATCGGAACGGCCGTAGTTGCTGATCGCTCCGTTGCTCGATCGCATGGATCGCCGCGACACGCACCAGCGGATCGCGGTCGGCCGCGGCTTTCTCGAGCGCTTGGCGTGCGGCGTCGTCGTCGTAGCCGGCCAACAGCGCGACGGCGCCGGCGCGCACGATCGGCCCGACGGCCGCGGCACGTTCCTCGGTCGTGAGGGTCGGCTTGGCTTTGGCTAAGTCGATCAAACCTGCCGCGGCATGCGGGTCGTGCCGCCGGCCGGCTTCCAAGGCCTCGCCGTAGTGCTTGCTCTCGCTGCGCTTCGGGCCGTACCATTCGACGACCTTCGCCATCAACCAGTCGACCGACTCTTCCGGTTTCTTATGGCAGTTGCCGCAAGCGTTCGGAGTGCCGAGCTTCTTCGTCAGGTCCGGCCGAGGAATGCGAATGCTATGGTCGCGGCGCGGGTCGACCTCCATGTAGATCGTTTCCGGCATGTGGCACTCGACGCATTTCGCGCCGGTCGAATCGAACTTGTGATGATGGTGCGTCGGCGTATCGTACTTCGCCGGGATGTGGCATTGCGTACAGAGCGCATTGCCCGGGAACTTGGGTTTCAGGCTGTGTGGATCGTGGCAGTTGGAGCACCGCACCCCTTCGCGAAACATCCGGCTCTGCAAGAACGAACCGTATTCGTAAAGCTCTTCCCGAATCTGACCGTCGGCATGATAGAGATTGCCGTCGAGCATCGAGGGCTCGTAATGGTCGTGGTAGTTGCGGCCGGGGCGGTAGTCGCCATGCACGATATGATGCCGCGCATGGCATTGCGCGCAGGTTTCGATTTCGGCGAGCGTGTCGGGAGATTTGAGATTGTTCAGCGCGTAGCTATGGAAATGGCGAGGGTCGTTGAAACCCAAGGTCGAGCCCGCACGGGCCACGTGTTCGCCGGCCGGGCCGTGGCAGGCCTCGCAACTGACGTCGATCTCGGCGAACGTCGTGTGGTAGGTGTTCGTCGCGAGATCGTATTTCCTTTGTAGATCGGTGCTGTGGCACTCGGCGCACATGTAGTTCCAGTTTTGGCCGCCGCCGGTCCAATGCAGCCAGTCGCCGGCTGGGAACTTGCGCGTCGGATAGAGATGAAACCAGCGGTGCTTCTGCGTGTCCCAAGCGATCGAAAGAACTTGCACCCGATTGCCGGGCAGCTCGATCTCTTGTCCCTGCGGATTGCGAACCGTTTTCTTGTCGGGAAACTCGACCATGTACTGCTGCAAAGGATCGACACCGAAGACGTACTTCACTTCGAACGTCTCCAAGGCGCCGGTCGGGCCGTCGGTGGTGACGAAGAATTTCTCGCCGCGGCGAAAGAACTTCGAGGTGATCCCGTGCGCCGTGAATTCTTGATCGTCGAACGCTTTCGGGTCGACGACCGTCGCGCTCGTGGCGAGATCCATCGCGAGGTCGTGGTGCGAGCCGGTCCACTTCTGCGTTTCCGCCGAATGGCAAGCGGCGCAGGAATTGCGCCCGATGAACGAAGCGGTGTAGGTCTGCGAGCGCTCCGTGGCCTGGTATGACCAGGAGCCGAACCCAAGCGAGGCGCCGAGCAATGCGAACGCGAGGAAGATGCGGAACCAGCGGCGACGGCGAGTCGCGGCGGAGTTCAGGGGAATCGGCTTCATACGGCCGGCCGATCTATTAACCGCATGCCACTTCCTCCGCCGCGTGCAGGTAGCTCGCGTCGACCGGATAGTTGGCGAAGCGGATCGAATAGCACTCTTCGAACCAGCGGGCGATATCGGTCGTGAGGCCGGGGTCGAAGCCGGGCGACACGTAGAGCGACTTGCCGAAGTGGTCTTCGCGCAGTTCCCCTTGTTCGACGAGCACGCGGCCCGCCTTGATGACGAACCGCGGCAGCTCGAACATCGTCTCCTTGTTGTCGTCGGGAGTGTAGATCGTGACGTCGGCATCGGCGCCGGGGCCGAGATGTCCTTTCCGTTTCAAGCCGAGAATCCGGGCCGGGCCGGCGCGCGTGATGATCGCGATCTCGTTCAGCGTATATTCGCGTTCGAGATCGGCCAACACGCTCCCCTTGGCGACGACTTCGTTCACGGTCTTGAGCACGTCGCGGCGATAGGTCCGATCCATCAGCAGGCGAATGATTTGCGGATAGGCCAGGAACGAGCCGCCGTTGGGATGGTCGGTGCTCATGACGACGCGCCATGGATCGTGGACTAAGAGATACCACTCGAGGCCGATGGCCCATTGCCAAGCGTGGACGAGGCTCTTGTTCTTGTACTCGATCGGGGCGATGCCGCAGCCGGCTTCTTGCTCGACATCGGCCGAGAACCACTTGGTTCGATAGATGCGGCTGAGGTAGTAACCCATCGGCCCGTCGCCGGTCATGCTGGTCGTCTTGCCGAACACGTCCAATTACCGGGCATGCCGAGGTTGTTGGCATGGATGTGAACGGCGTGCGGCAGCTTCAACTCGTCGGCCGCGTGGGCCACTTCGCGGATGATCGCGCGGGGCGTGACGTCGAACCCGGCGACGATGTCGTCGAGGCCATGCACGTTGCCGCCGGCTCTCGTTTTCCAGACTTCGACTCCCCCCGGGTTGACGAGCTTCACGCCGTAGCCCTTCGCTGCGGCGAGCAACCACGCGACGAAGCCGCGGAGTCGTTCCGATTCTCCGTCGGCGATGCTGCGCATCACGTAATGATTGTTCCCCATCAAGACGAAGAAGCCTTTGTCGAGGCAGGGGGTATCGGCGAATTCTTCGTGTGCGTGCCTTGCGGCAAGCGCCGGCACGGCGGCATCGAAGGCCGTCGTGTAGCCGAGGCCGGCGTATTTGTAGCCCGTGGCGAACGTGCTGGGGACGCTCCCCATCGTGCCGCTGCGGGTTTGGAAACCGCTGCTCGTGGTTGCGCGGCGCAGCGGCTCCGCTTGCCGCTTCTCGTCGGCTCTGAGCTTCCGGCCGATGTTTACTTTCGGGCCGGCGATATGGCAATGCATATCGACCCCGCCGGGCATGACGACTAGGCCCACGGCGTCGATCGTGCGATCGGCGCGCGTGCCGGAGTCAGTCGGCGCAGCGACGATCTGAGCGTCTTCGATCCAAATGTCGCGCACTTCGCCGTCGATCCCATTGGCCGGGTCGTAGACGGTGCCGCCGGTGATGCGAAGGAGCGACATGAGCGAAGTTGCGAAGCTGGATGAACGGACTTGTCGAAATGCTGTTCGAACGGCGAAACTTTTCGTCGGGAAAGCTTTTTCAGTTTAATCCAAGACCGGCCTTCGGTCTTGGGGCGATGTTAATATGTTTTGACTTCTGCTGAGGCTTTGCGGACGCGACTCGGTGCCCGACGCCGAGCGAACGAAATATCCGGCGGTCGGCGATCCTCGCCACGCTCGACCGAGTCTATGAAGCGGCTCTTCGCGAAACGTCGAGCTTGCCGGCACGCGACTGACGGTCTGCCGCGACGTGCTTTCCGCTGCGGACGGTTGGCGATATACTGTCGGGTCTCGTCGCCCCTTCGCCTTCCCGTCATGATCGCCGATGTCCAACCGTTACGTCGTCCGCTACGGTGTGATGCGCACGCTCGGAGTGTTTACCACGAGTCGTGGTGAAACGCTTGCGCGCGGCAATCGGGTCGTCGCGCGCACCGAGCGCGGGCTCGAAGTCGGCGAAGTGCTGCTCGAAGCGACCGACGGCGTCGTCGAACGGATGACCGACCCTCGCCGCGGGCAAGTGCTCCGGCTGATGTCGACCGAAGACGAGCGCGAGTCGAAGCGATTGCTCGAGCGCCAGCAGCGCGAGTTCGAATCGTGCAAAGGACACATCGCGGCGTTGAAGCTGCCGATGGAGCTCGTCGACGTCGAGCAGATGTTCGGCGGCGAGCGGATCGTCGTCTATTATCTGTCGGAAAATCGGGTCGACTTTCGAGACTTGGTTAAGGTGCTCGCGAACGAGTTCCAGACGCGGATCGAAATGCGGCAGATCGGCGTGCGCGATGAAGCGAAGCTATTGGCCGACTACGGCGATTGCGGCAAGCCGGTCTGTTGCAATACGCATCTCAATGAAATGCCGCCGGTGTCGATGAAGATGGCGAAGCTCCAGAAAGCGACGCTCGACCCGACGAAGATCTCGGGCCGCTGCGGTCGGCTGAAATGTTGCTTGCGCTACGAATACGACACTTACGAGGATCTGCAAAAAGAAATGCCGCCGGTCGGGGCCGAGGCATTGACGCGCGACGGCAAGGTCAGGATCTTGGCGCAAGAGATCTTGGCCGGACAATTACTGGTCGAAACGGAAGATCGCCGGCGCGTGCTCATCAACGCTTCGGATGTGTTGAGCGTGGTGCCTGTCGGGCGGCGGCCGCAAGCGTCGGCAGCGCCGGACTCGGGAGCTTCCGCTTCGGAAACACGGACGTCGAAAGATCGTGTTCCGCCTGAAGATGGTCCACCGGGCGAGGTCGAGAAGTCGTAGCCCGATCGTTTTTGGTTCGTTTGAATTCTTCTCAGATTCGCTATGTCGAAACCGCAAACATTCGTCGAACTTCTCGAAGCCGACAAACGCTATAAGCGTGAAGCGTACGGTTTCGTGTTCGAGGCGCTGCGCTATGCCCATGATACGTTGGGCCTAGGGACCGAAACGCCGACGGAAACGATCGACACGCCGGAAGGAGCCGAGGCTGCGGAGGGACAGCGGCATTTAACCGGCGGCGAACTCTCGGATGCGATTCGCCGCTTCGCGATCGAGCAATACGGCTATATGGCGAAGACGGTGCTTGAGAGTTGGGGAATTCGCAAAACGGGCGATTTCGGAAACATCGTGTTCAATCTGATCGAGATCGGCGAGATGAGCAAAACGAAGCACGATCGCCGCGAAGACTTCGACGATATCTATGATTTCGAGAACGCCTTCCGTCGCGACTTCGTCATCGAGCTCCCGCCGAAAGCTTGAATCCCGAAAGGGTCGTCGCCATGGATCGCAGCCGTGCTTGGATGCTGTTTATCGCTGCCGCAGCGGCGATGGTCGTATGGCTCGTGTTTCTCGCCGTCACGGCCTATCGCTACTGATGGTGGCGGGCGGAACCTCTAATCGGATTTGCCGATGACCGTCGACTTCGTCATGCCCGACCTTGGGTTGAATGCCGAGCCGGTCTCGGTGAGCCTGTGGTTGGTTGATGTCGGCTCCGTGGTGCTGCGCGGCGACCGGTTGCTCGAAGTCGCGGCCGACGGAATCACGATCGATATCCCGGCGCCGACGGCAGGAACGTTGCGTAACGTTTACGTCTACGAAGACGATCGCGTAGTGCCCGGTATGCGGCTCGGCACGATCGAGACGAGCGAACCGTAGGCGCGATCACGATATCGAACGGACTTTTCGGCGAATCGGTCTACCAACCGAGTGCGGTCGATGCCAGCCGGCCGAGAATCGCGAGGCCGAGAGCCGCCGCACCGAGCGAAGCGAGCAGCACGGCTCCTCCGGCGATGTCGAGCGCGTCGCGAAGATGCGGATTGAAATTTCGATCGACGGCTTTGGCGAGATGTTCGATCGACGAGTTGAACATCTCGGCCGTGAATACGGTCGTGATGCAGAGACCGAGCAAGCACCATTCGTAGCGATCGGCATCGAAAGCCCCCGCCGCGACGACGACGGCCGCGGCGGCGAAGACGTGAACGAAGAAACTGCTTTCGCCCCGCATGCCGCGCTTCAGCCCGCGAAAGGCGCAATGAAATTTTCGCCGCCAAGAGCGATCGAGCATGATTTCTTCATCGGGCATAATAGGCTCGCACCGTCTCTGCGGATTCCGAGTTCGATTATTCTAAGCCGTAAGCTCCGACCGGCGGCAGCGAGGCGCCTTGCATGGCGCTACGCGTGAGGCCGGACAAGAAGCGAGGTTCGATCACGAGAGTGCCCATCACGTTGTTCTTATAAGCATCGTAGGCGAAGTTGAAGCCGACCAAGAACGATTCGCCGACTCGCAACAAGGAGAAGGAATTACCGACGGTTCCGTTTTGAGTAAAGTTATAGCTCAGCGAAGCATTGCCGAGCCATTTCGGGCTCAAGCGGTAGCTGGCCGAAGCCATTAAGACTTGAGCTTGGAACGGTCCATCGAGCGAGCGATATCCGAAGTAGATATTACCGTTCGTGGGGCGCGTAAGCATGACGCCGGCGGAAATGGTCGATTGACCCTGATTGAAGAAGTCGAACCCTCCGTCGGACAGGATGGACAATCGCTCTCCGAGATACCAGCGGAAATCGTACTTCGCCAAGCCGAAGTTCTGGCCGAAGTTGTCGCGATCGGCGCGCGGAAAGTAAACGGCTTCGGTGTCGAGCGTAATCCAATCGACGATCCGTTGTTTATTCATCGGACCGCGTTTGGTTTGCCAACGTTGCCGCAAACCCATGCGAACCGCGGCCATGTCGTCCGCGATTTCCGCGGAAGCGGCGGTGACGTTGCTTGCCATTCCGCTACGCAAGGCATAATACCGTTCGTCGAAACGGATCGGCGTCGTGCCGCCGAAGGTGTTGTCCGCGAACCGGCGTCGGAATGCTTCTTGCGAGTCGTCGTCGAGATTGTCGTAGAGCGGGAAGTTCGACAAATCGCGATTTGCGCCCGCGACGCTGGCGTCGACGTCCAACGTCACCTTATGTGCAATGCCGTTGATGTTCAGCAGTTCGCTCTTGATTTCGGGATTCACCGACCAGAACGGCAGAGCCGCGCGGATGCCCATTTGTCCGTAGAGACGTTGTGTGCCGTTGCCGTCGATAACTTGACCCCAATCTCCCGCTTGTCCCAGTGCGTAAGGAACGACCTTGCCGAGACCTAACGAGAACGGCAGATCGATTTCTTGCGCCGTGACGAGCCGTTCACCCGACGACGTCACTTCCCAAGGCATAAGTTGAAACTTCGCCAAGTCGGCCGGATCGCGCGGATAGGAAGCGATGCGCAGCTGTGCATACTCGGCCGAAGAATGCTCGTACCAAGTCAGCGAGTCGCCGAGCAGGTTTTGTCCGAGCAAGAAATGATCGAAGCGTGGCAGTTGATTCGTCTGCGTGAAGAACATGTTGAGGCGAAAATCGGCCGATAACGCATACGACTGATTGTCGACGATGCGCTTCAACTCCACGCCCGTGTTCTGATCTTTGAACGTGTCCCATTCGAGCTCGTAGTATTGCTCGAGGAAGTTGCGATCGCTGATCCAGCCGAATTCGCCGGTCAGTTGGAACCCGTCGGGAAGTTGTTGACGGTGACGTTCGAGAATCCGATGCCGAAATTCATGCTCGGGTTGTAAATGCGAGCGATCGCTACCGAGATTGTCGAAGCCGGTATCGTTGATCGCCCACGCATCGAAGAAGCCGCGGTAGCGTCCGGGCGTGCCGAGGAAGTCTTGGCCGGCATAGAGGTAAGTAGTACCTCCGGCAGGTCCGCGACTGCTCAGGTAGTCGAGGCTCAAGATCCAGTCGTGTCCGCTCGGCTTGTTCTTAATGCCCAGAATTTGAAACATGTCGAGATCCGTTTTGATCGTTTGTCCGAAGATTCGATCGGTCGTGAAACGGATATTGCGGACGAAAAAATTCGACGACTCGAGATCGGACGAGAAGCGAGGCCAATAGAAGACCGGCACCGGTCCGATGAAGACGGTGTTGTTCGTGCTCGAGGCTAAGCGATCGTGTTCGACGATCTCTTCGCCCGTAACCGGGTTGATCGCAGGTTGGCCCGTGAGCGGATCGACGACGGGACGCTGATTATCTTCAAAGAACAGTTCGCTCGTCTGAAGTCGATAGCGCGGATTCGACATCCGGCTCGTCGTCATTTTCACGTTGTTCGCGACGAAGCGATTCTCGCCGAGTTGCCGAATCGCGTCGGCCTTGAGTCGGGCCATCGAGTCCGGAGTTCGGCCGGGGGTGAGAATTTCCGCGTTGAGGATCGTACCGACGTGGTTGTTGACGTCGTAGAACATCCGATCGGCGAAGATCACGCGCGTCCCTTCTCGGAAGACGACGTTTCCTTCCAAGTACAGCTGGAGCGGGCGATCGGTGCCGTCCGCACGTTCGCCGGAAAGGTCCGGTTCGTTGGTGCCTGTCGTCCAGACGACCATGCGATCGGTCGAGATGTCGAGTTGTCCGGAGCCGGCTAGTCCGTCGATGATGAGGTTGACGCCGGGAGAAATGACGCCGACCCATTCCTGCGGATTGTTCGGATTCGGAATCCACTTCACTTGCACTTTGACGCTGCTGCGCGAGAACGCTCGCAATCGCCGTCCTGGCGGAGGCGCCGGAGTCGCAGCGATACCGATGTTCGGTTGTGCGACGACGCCGGGCTGTACGACCAAGCCCGGCTGTGCATTGATCGTCGGCTGCGCGACGTTATTCGGCTGCGAAGTGTAGCTCGGCGTCGTCGTCGTGCCGGATTGCCCATACGGCAAGGCTTGCGCGACGACCGCTGCCGGAGCCGATTGCGCCGTTGCAACCGGTGGAGCGCCGACCGGAGGCACGTTGGAGACGATCGGAGCGGCGTAAGGATTTTGTGTAGACGTGAATTGAGCCTGCCGAATCGGTTGCAGCAACAGGTCGCGGCGCGCCTGGGCGTTGACGAAGACTTGCGGCAACACATCCGGTGCAGGCTTCGGTTGCGGCGTGCGCACTTGCAGCGGGGCATTCGAGGCAAACTCGCCGAGCCACGCACGATCGCGCACTTCGTAGCCGGTCGTGTTGCGGCTATCGACGATCCGCACGTCTCCTTCGAGATACGCGATGATCGACGTTTCTTCGCGATCGTCGTTCTTCGTGCGCTTGACCCAGAGGACGGCCTCTTGCGCTTCGGTCGCCATCGGGCCTTGCTGCACGTAGCAGCGGCCGCGCAAGACCCAAACTTCGAACAGCCCTTTCGTCCAACACGTCGCTTCGTCGCCGCCGAAAAGAATCGGTTGCCGAGCTTCGACTTCCGGAAACGAGATCTCCGATTCCGCGCGCACCGAACCGGGATTCGCAACGCCGAGTGCGCACGACAAGATCACGCACGACAACCAGAAACAGCGAGCGAAGAATCGTCGACCGAGCGCGCAGCCGCGCACGGTTCGCGGCGCAGCGAATCCGGAGAGCAGTCGATGCTCGCTGGAGACGATCGGCAAGAAGTTGTTCCTGGACGGAGCGCACCTCAGGCAGGATGCGAGGTGCGCTAGGTCGCTCTAAAACGAAGTGAGATAGATGCTTATGAGAAATGCTGCCGCCTGGAAAACGGCGGCGGATTATAGGTAGGGTTGCGCCGCGGGGTCAAGGCAGCTTAAGAAAGTGGTTGCGAGGCGCAAACCGCACGATATGCACGACTTAAGAAAACGCCGGCGAACGATGCCGGCGTCGGTGAGACGCGAGCAGCGGCATCGCGAGACGGAAAACATCGGCTTGTGCGAGCGCGATGCCGCCTCGACTTACATCGTGGAAAGCTCTCGCGGAACTTATCCCGCGAGCTTGTCCCACGCGGTCCAGACCGCGAAGAAGCCGAAGAACAGAACCGACCACGCCAGCATCAGAGCGCGCGGAACCGACAACCGGATGGGAGCCGGGAGGCGACGGTAGTTCATATAGAGGAGCAGGCCCGAGTAGAGAAACATGACCGCTCCGTTGAGCGAAGCGGTGAGCTTGAAGAACGACAACGTATTCTCGACACGACTTGCGCCTAACAAGACGATGCCGGAAGCGAGCGAGATCGTGCCCCAGAGGAATGCGAAGTAGAGCCGGCCTTCGCTCCACCGTTTGTTGTTCAGCAGCCAATTCACTTTCACGATGTCGGTCGAGATTCGGCTGGCGGCGTCGAGCACGCCGATCTCGGTGGTGAATAGAATCGCGATTCCCATGATCAGAAAGGCTACCCGAAACGGAAGGCCGAGCGTCTGCTCGATGGCGCCGGCTTCTCCGAATAGGAATGCCATGTCTTTGGTGTAGCGTTCGGTATCGGCGCGAGGCGTGCCGTCGGCCGTGTAGTAGATGCTGTAGCTGATGAGCGCCATCAGGAACAAGCAGATGACGCACGTGCAGAAGAACGACAGGAAATGTTCGAGGTTCGCCGCGCGCCACCAGACGCGCCATCGGGCAAGATTTTCCGATGTCGTCGGAAAGGAGTAGCCGGTCTCCGAGATCGCTTCGTCTTTGCCGGTAATAGGACTCATCATCCGGCCGATGTAAGCCCCCATGCCGTACCCTTTTTCCTTCACGTAGTTGCTTTGGCAGAGGTTCATCGTTCCGCCGGCTCCGGCGAAGGCGATGGCTCCGAGCAACATCGTGGCATCGAGATTCGCAGAGGCGGGCGGAACTCGGAAATGGATTAATCCTTCGAGGAGCGCGAGCCAAGCATCGCCGCGGATCAAGAGAAAGCCGAGCGCTACGGCGACGAGCATGATGAACGACACGAGAAACAACTGGATCTTCTCGACCGTGTTGTAGACGACCGGTCCGGCCGTCAGCGCGATACCGCAAAAAATCAAGCTCACGATCGCGAGCGGCGCAATATGCGGCGAAGCGATGTTACCGCCGGCGTCCATCTCGGCCCCGAACGCGAGCCAGCTGAAAAGCGTCGCTCCTCCCATGGCCCAAGCGGGAATCATCCAGGGAACGATATTGAGAAAGAGAAAGATCCCGGCCCAATGCTTGCTCAAACGCGCGAAGCCGGTTACCACGCTCTCGCCCGTCGCCAGGGCCCAACGGGTGATCTCCATATTGACGAAGAACTGCGTCACGACGCCGAGGACGCAGGCCCAAAAGAACGTGAAGCCGGACTTATAGGTAATGTAAGGCCAGAGAATGAACTCGCCGCTGCCGAGCGCCAAGCCGGCGAGCATGATGCTCGGCCCGATCATCTTCCGCAGCGGAACGGGCGGCGGAAGCTCGCGTGAGCGGAGCGGCGGCAACATTCCACGCGGCAAGCCGTCGGTCGAGGCTAGGGCATCGGCGGACGCAAGACGATCGTCGTCGGCGAGGTCGGTCATCGGGGGATATCGTCTTGGGGGGAGGGCGAGCGAGGGACAGCGCGAACAAGGGACAGTGCGAGCAAGGGACATCGCGACGATCAGTGTGCCGTGAACTCGGCGAGTTGCAAGCTCGGGTCTCGAAGCTTAACTCTTCTTATGCACGATTTGTCCGGCGTCGAGCTTTTGTTGCCATTTCACGATCGAGGTCTTGCGCTTCAGCGGAGGGTCTTGCGGAGCGTAGGAGAGGGCCGCAAAGCCGGTGATGCGCAGCAAGTTCCAATAAGCCAAGACGCGGAAGTCGAGATCGTCGTGATCGAGCGTCTCGACCAGCGCCTTAGCCGTTCCTTGCTTGAGTTGCTCGTCGTTGAAGCCCCAGAGCAGACGATAGAGGTCGGCACCTTTCGTCGGTCCATGCTGCTTGATGAACGCATCGCGAATGCGCTCGGCATGATAGGGCCCGTAGTCCAAAGCGAGGGAGAGGAGTTCGAGATCCTTTTCCCAGGTCGACCAGCGTTGCGTCGGATCGCGCAAGAGAGGCGTGAAGTCGTTGAAGTCGCCGAGTTGCGTGAGGCAGCGCAGGGCCAGTTGTTGGTTCTCGATGCGTCGATCGTCGACGATCTCTTCCAACGCCACGTTCACCGCCTTATCTTCGCGCAAGGCTTGTTCGACGAAATCGGCCGCTTGTTTTTCCAGTAAGTCCCGTTCGTCGCTCGAAATCCAGAGGGGCAAGTTCGCCGCCGCCAGCGGTTCGAGCGGGGAAGCCCCGGTAATTAGCCAACTACCCGGCGACTTCAGCGTCGAGCCCGCTCCGGCCGGATCGACGATCGCCGCTTCTCCGCTTTTCACATGCAACGTCAACGACCAGGGGAGCGGTCCGGCGGCCGGGTCGATTCCGCGCGGGCGATGGAACTGGTGCTCCAGCGCCAATTCCGCGGCACTCAATGCCAGATTCAGCCGCCGATTGCCGTCTTCCAAAACCACCTTCGCTTGCGGTGCGCCGGAAGTGAACATCATCAGCCGACCGTGCAACAAGCGGACGCCGGGCACGCCGTTCGGATCGAGCGGCAGCAACTCGATCGCGGTGCCGCCGAGCAGATCGATCATCAGACCGCCGGCGAGCGAAATCTGCGGACGAAAGGCCGGTAGCGAAAGCAACCGATCGCCCACCATCAACGCATCGCGTCCTTGCAGCCTGACCCAACCGGCACGAGGATCGAATCGTAAGATCACTTGCGACACGTCGGAGCTCACGCGACCGACCGCTTCGATCTTCGCTGGCTGCGAAACGCTCGTCGCAGGAGGAGTACCCGTTGCGGCAGGAAGCGTCGTCGTCGTCACGATGCCGACGCTCGGCACCGCGACGGTAGTTCCCGTCGCAGGCATCGCGGTTCCCGTCCCCTTAGGAACGGGAATCGTCGTGGTCGTGCCGGCCGTGCCGAGGGGCGTGGCTACGGTCGTATTGATCGTGATCGCCGTGGCGGCCGGTGCGGGCATCGTTCCCGATGCTACGGCTCCCGGCGTCGGAATCGGGGGGAGCGGCGCAACCACCGTCGTCGTCGGGGCAGGGCCCGCGGCCGGAATGATGGCCGATTCCGGTTGCCGCAGGCCCAAGGTCGATAGGCCGGTCGGAGATGCGGAAGCGAGCGGAAGCGGGACGACCTGCGTGCCGCTCGGCGTGGCCGTGGGAGAAGCGTTGTGCGTCGCATGGATCAGTCGATGATCTTCCGGTTCGACTTCGGCGAGCAGCGATCGGTTGCCGAACAGCGCGACGGCCATCGGTTGCATGAAGCCGGGCAGGTCGTCGTGCGGCACGAATTTGAGTGCGGCGGCACCGCCGATGAGCGTGAGCGCCAACAAGATCGCCGCTGCCAAAGCGAGGCGGCCTCCCAGGCGTCCGGAACGGTCTTCTCCTTGCAGAAGATACGAGGGAACCTCGGCCTTGCGGCGCGGTTCGACGGGGGCCGATGTCGGAGCGGCGGCCGCACGTTGCGCTGCGGAAGGAACCGGGATGGCGACCGGCACCGCGACCGGCTCGGCCGTCATCGGCGCAGGCATCGGCTCGTTCAGCAAGTTGTACATCCGTTGCCGCGAAGCAGGATCGATCTCCGCCGGCTTCACCAATACGAGCGACAAGATTTCATGGCAGGCGGCCACTTCCGCCATGTGAACGTCGCTCGACATGCAGACGTTTTCGAAGTCGCGCACCGCATCGTCGGACAAGCCGTAATCGAGATACTCGGCGACCGTGTTCGGATCGAGACCGAGCCCCTTGCCGAGCACCTCGGGTGCCGGGATGCGGACTCGTTTCGAGATCTCGCGGATATGGTGAACCAGCGTCGAAACGGTCTCGCTTTCGGCGATCTTCGCTTCGACCGCCTGTGCGTCGGCCGGTTCGAGAATGTTGTCGAGATAGGCGAGCAGCACGCGAAGAGTAAGGCGCATCGGAGTGGTTCCGTCGGCGGAAAAGAAATCGAAATCGGCCCGTCACCCTTAATAGTGCGGAGGGCCGAACACCGCCGTACAAAATTCCGTGGAATTCTTGGCCGAATTCACGGGAAGGCCGATTTAAGGGGAAAAGGGGATGCCGATCGAGGACAGAGGTCGAAAGTCAGACAGCCTCCGACCCCCGACCCCTGACCTCCGACCCCGCTTCCGGCCGTTACTTCGCCGTTGCGATCTTGTACAGAAACCCGAAGGTCCGCAGATACAACGCCCCTCCGGCGATCGCCGGCGACGACCGCATGCCGTCGCCGAGTTCGTTGATGGCGACTTCGGTGAATTCGGAGCCCGCGCGGACGACGATCGTCTTTCCTTTCTCGTCGCAGAAGTAGATGAGGTTACCCGCCACGGCCGGCGAGGCGCAGAAGCTCCCGCCGACGCGCTTGCTCCAAACCTCTTCGCCGCTCTTACCGTCGACGCAGTAGATCACTCCTTGATTCGTAACGTGATAGACCTTCCCGTCGACCAAGACGGGAGACGAAAGGGCGGAGTTCCCTTTCTTGCGATGCCAGTTGAAGTGCGACTTCGTGACGTTGCCTTGCGTGGTTTCGTCGAGGCGGAGCCCGATCAGGTTAGCCCCTTCCGATCCGGTATTGATGATCGCTAAGCCGGGCAGAAAGAGTGCCCGCGGTGCGGCGTTGAAATTCGGGTGCTCGAACATCCAGATTTCGCGGCCCGTCCGTGGGTCGTAGCCGAAGGCGGCGCGCGAAGCGACCGAGACGAGTTGCGGCTTCCCGGCGACCATCGTCAACGTCGGCGTGTTATAAGCCTTGCGCAAGTCTCCTTCGCCGCGCGGTTCTCCCTTTTCGTTCAGGTCTTGGTAATCGTGCGAGCGCTTCGTTTCCCAAATCGTTTTGCCGGTTTGTTTGTCGAGCGCCGTGATGTATTGCCGATCGACGCCGTCGAACGTGAGGATCAGCAAGTTCTCGAACACGAACGGCGAAGAGCCGGGCCCGCGATAGTGGCGCGCCGGCATGTCGCGCCGTTGCCATACGACTTCGGCCGTGGTCGGGTCGAGCTTCGCCGTGCCGTAGCTGCCGAAATGGACGTAGAGCGCATCGTGCTCCAACACGCACGACGGCGACGCGTAGGTGTTCACCGCATTGTTGAGCGGCTCCGGCTTCTCGTTCTCGAACAGCAATTTATGGTGCAGCACCTTGCCCGTCGCGGGATCGACGCAATAGACGAACTGTTTCTTGCCGTCGTGCGAGGCCGCGGTGAACCAAATCCGGCCGTCGCCGATGACGGGGACCGAATGCCCTTCGTCTTCGAGCGGGATCTTCCAAGCGATGTTCTTCGTCTCGCTCCACTCGGTCGGCAGCCCGACGATATCGGCCGCCGCGGCCCGGCCATCGCAAGTCGGCCCACTCTTCTCCGGCCAAGACAATTCCGCCGCAGCCGGCGATGCGGGGGCACCGAGCACGACGCCGAGTGTTAGTGCGACGACGGCAAGACGACACGACGAATACGATAAGAATCGCAGCATCAAAACGGTTCCGGGGCAGGTCGAAGGCAGGCGGGACGGCAAAGGAAGGAACCCTTATTACAATCCAAGCCGGGCGCCGGGTAAAGTGCCTATCAAGTAGCAGGCACGTTCCACGTGCCGTCCGCCACGAAAGATAGGGAACGATCGTCACGGTGCGGCCCCGGATATGCATCCGGGGCTATTGAACGGAGGCTACGTGCGTCGCGATGACCTGCAACGCTCCCGACTCGCACGCGGCTACGGCACGTGGAACGTCCCTGCAACGATTCGTTACCCGTAGCGTTGCATGATGCGATTGATCAATCGCGGCGCGAGTCGGTTCGCGAGCACCATCAGCGCCCCGGAGACGCTCGGAATGATTTCCGTTTTGTTTCGTTCGATCGCGTCGGCAGTCCGCTGCGCAACATACTCCGGCGTGACCCCTCCGCCCGTTTGCTTCCGCCACGGAAGCTCGACGTCCATCTTGAGCACGTTGTTGAAGAAGCGGGTCTTCGTCGTGCCGGGGCTGACCAAGAGTACGTCGATGCCGAGCTTGTGCAGCTCCGGTCGGAGCGCTTCGCTGAAGCCGCGCATCGCAAACTTCGCGGCGCAGTATTCCGTGCCGTAAGGGATGCCCCGGTGCCCTAAGATCGAGGCGATGTTCACGACCATCGGCTTCACTCCCGCGCGCAGTTGCGGTAAAGCCGTGCGAGTGAGTTCGACCGTGGAGAAGAAGTCTACCTCCATGACGCGCCGCAGTCGTTCGGCGTCGGAGTCGGCGAATCGCCCGAACGTGCCGATGCCGGCGTTGTTCACGAGAATATCGAGGCCGCCGAAGCGCTCGCCGGCCTGCACCAGTAGCCTTTCGCGCACAGCCGAGTCGGTGATATCGCCGGCGACGATCTCGACCTCGGCTTCTTGCGCCTTTAATCGTCCGGCGATCTCCTGCAGCACCTCCTCGCGCCGCGCATTGAGCACCAGCTTCGCGCCGCGTCGGGCCAACTCTTCGGCGATGGCAAGGCCGATGCCGCCGGATGCCCCGGTGACAACGATGCGCGAGCCGTGGATGCGCCGATGCCGAAACAGCATTACAAGTCGGTCCGCAGCGGTGCGCCGGCCTCTTCCGGAATCGCCCCGCCGCTCAATATCGAACCATCGAGCAGCGAGTCGTCGAGTAGCGAGCCATCGAGCAGCGGAACCATCGCATGTCCGTTCGTGGTAAACGGCCGGACGATGATGCCGACGTCGTGCTCGATCGGGCCTAAGTGCTCCGGCGCGATCCGGCAATGAATCACGACGCGCTCGTCGTGATATTGCCGCGAAACGATTTCGCCGTGCGCAGCCAGATAGGCCATGATCCGACCGTTGCCCACGCCCGTCTCGATCTCGACGTCGCGGAAGCCGCGACTGAGCGCATCGCTTACCGCTTTCGCGAGCTCTTGCAAACCCGTTCCGCGACGCGCACTGATGGGCACGGCGTTCGGGTAGCGATCAAGCAGTCGGTCGAGCGTCCCTCGCTCCGGCAATCGGTCCGGGACGGAGTCGACTTTATTGAGAACAAGCAGCGTGTCTTTTTCATGGATGCCTAACTCCTCCAGAACTTTGTAGACGGCTGTAATTTGTTCCTGCGCGTGCGGGTTGCTCGCATCGGCGACATGCAACAACAGATCGGCTTGGCGCGTCTCGGCGAGCGTCGCCTTGAAGCCCGCGACCAACTGGTGAGGCAAGTCTCGAATGAACCCTACCGTATCGCTCAACAGCACCGGTCCCCAACCGGGCAATTGCCAGCGCCTGGTGCGTGTGTCGAGCGTGGCGAAAAGTTGATCTTTCGCATACTCGTCGGCACGCCGGGACCACGCATGCCGATCCCCATCTTGATACGCGACAAGTGGGTCCACATCCGCTTCAACCGCGGCAGCGAGTATTCCAGCTGCGCCAGTTCCACGGCCAGGCGTGCTTCATGGGTTCGAGCCCGGCTCGCGAAGATGTCGAGAATCAATTCCGTCCGGTCGAGCACCTTGACCTTGATCACTTGCTCGAGGTTGCGAATCTGCGCCGGGCTCAGGTTGTTGTCGAAAGCGACGACGTCGGCCTCTTCGCACTCGACCAGCATGCGCAGTTCTTCGACTTTCCCCTTGCCGAGGTAGGTCGTCTTGTCCGGGGTCACACGGCGCTGCGTCAATCGTCCGACGACTTCCGCTCCCGCCGACTTAGCCAACTCGGCCAATTCTTCGAGAGGATCGTTTTGGTAACTTCCCTGTTCGTCGGTTAAGACGCTCACCAACACGGCCCGTTCACCGGCCGTACCGCCTGTGCGATTTAGTTCCTTCACGCGGAGAATACCCCAGGGACTCGGAAGAGGTCGAACACTCGGGCGGGCTCGTCGAAATGGATCGTCGCCTGCCCGCTCGGCGTCTACTGCATTATAGTTATCCGGCCTCGCCGAGGGAAACGGCAAGCGCCGTTTCGCCGTGAGGTCGCTATTCTTTAAGACGTCCGACTTGCGAAAAGGTTCTCGGGGCCTTCATCTCGCGCTCATCGTTTCGTAATTACTTTTCTTACTTTCCGGCTATCCTGCTTCCGTCGGAAGGGGACCGCCGCTCCTTTCCACTCGTGAGTTTTGCATGTCTTCCGGTTCGTCGAATTCGGTGCCGGAGCGCATTCCCGCAGGTTCCGCTATTCCGCAGCGTCGCCTGTCGCTCGTCGATTGCACTTCGATCATCGTCGGCATCATCATCGGCTCGGGCATCTACGAGTCGACGCCGCTCGTGGCCGGTTCGCTCACGGCCGATTGGCAGTTGCCGGCCATCTGGATTCTCGGCGGCTTGTTTGCGCTCGTCGGTTCGCTTTGCTACGCCGAGCTCGCCACCCGTTCGCCGGTCGAAGGGGGAGACTACGCTTATCTCAGCGAAGCGTTCGGCCGGCCGGTCGGGTTTCTCTTCGCATGGACGCAGCTCTGGGTGATTCGTCCCGGCTCGATCGGCGCGATGGCGTGCGTGTTCGCTTCGTATGCCGGAATGCTGTTCGCCCCCGATGCGTTGCCGGGCAGCGTCACGCCGCCTCAGGGAACCACGTCGTTTCTGCTCTATAGCTGCGGATCGGTCTTCGTGCTGACGTCGATCAATGCGCTCGGCGTCCGGCTCGGCGCAACGACGCAAAACATCCTCACCGCCGCAAAGGTGCTCGGGCTCGCGGCGGTGATTCTAGCCGGATCGCTCTCGCCCGCATTCGCTCCGGCAACCGATATCGCGGCGCAACAAGCAACCGCTCCAGAGCTTGCGGGTTCGCAAACACCAAGCTGGAGCGCCACGCTCAACTCCTGGTCGTTCGCGATGATCTTCGTCCTCTTCGCCTACAGCGGTTGGAACGAGATGGGCTGCGTGGCCGCGGAGGTGCGCGAGCCGCGAAAGAATATCTTGCGTGCGCTGTTGCTGGGGGCGGCGGTCGTCACCGTGATCTATGTCGGCATCAACATGGCCTGTGCGCATGTCCTCGGCTTGGCAGGGATGGCGCAAAGCGATGCCGTGGCGGCGAAAACCGTGGCGCCGCTACTGGGTGCGTGGGGAGGCCGGGCGATCAGCTTGCTCATCTGCATCTCGGCCTTGGGGTCCATCAACGGCATGATCTTCACCGGCGCGCGCATCTACTACGCAATGGGAAGTCGACACCGAGGGCTCGGCTGCTTGGCGCATTGGCATGCCCGCTTCGGCACGCCCGTCTCGTCGCTCGCAGTGCAGATGCTCATCACGCTCGCACTCGTCGCGGCGTGCGGAGCGACGGCGGAGGAAGGTTCCGGTCGTGCAGCGTTTCAACGTTTGGTCATGTTCATGACGCCGCCGTTTTATCTCTTCCTGATGCTCAGCTCAGTCGCCGTCATCGTCTTGCGCCGGCGCGCGGAACGAGAGGGCAGCGCTGCCGCCGATCCTGCGGCGGCGTTTCGCATGCCGCTGTTTCCTTGGCCGGCGATCGGGCTCGCCGCCGCTTCGGCGTTCATGCTCTACAAAGGGGCGATGTACGTCGCCGGCCAGTACGGCGACGCGACTCGTTGGGGAGCCTGGTGGGTCGGCGCGACGCTGGCGAGCGGATTGGCTTACGTCGCGGTCGAGCGAGTGCGAAGATAATCGTGTCGATTACTTGAGCACCGTTACTTGCGTAACTGGCTACTTGCGCAATTGGCCGATCAAATCCCCGACGCCCCCGTGCGTGTCGGCCGTGGCCCGAATGACCAGCGCATCGCCGACGGCGAAGTAGCGAATCACCGCCGTCCCGCCGTTGATGTCCCAACTCTCGGGCTTGATGTTCGAGGTGATGATGTCCATCAACTCTTCGGCCGAGGCTTGAAGGGCGCTTCTCGGTCCGTTCGCCCCGCCGTTGCCGCCGGCTTGCCCGAAAGCGCCGATCGGAAATTGCTGAGCCAACGTCGTCGCAGCCGGTGGTTGCACCGTTTTCGGTTGCGCTCGAACGCCGTCGGTCTTTTTCAAGTCGACCACCTTCTTGGCAGCCAACTCTTTAACTGCCTGCCGCTTCAAGACATCGGCCGCTTGTACGAGTCGAACTCGAACCAGAGCCCGCAGCCGTTCCCGTTCGCTCGGGGCTAAGGTGCGGTCGTCGCGCAGCAGGTCGCCGGCCGTGAGCAATGTGCGAAATGCCGGCTCTTCCGCCGGTTCGACCGATCGCGACTCCAAGGCCAGCGCCGTTTGCCGCAGCAGCGCGACGACCTGGGCATCGAGCTTCGGTGCCGATTTCGTCGGCGGAGCTTGTTCGGGTGCGGAGGTTTCCGCGACTGTCGCAGGCGGCGGTTCCGCACTCTGAGCGCCCGCACCGAACGCCAACGCTAGCACGATCGACGACATAAGAAAACGGCGATGCATCGTCAGACTCCTTCCGCTCGGCGGCCCGTCGCGAGGACGGTTCGGCGCCGCATGAGGTGGCTCGCGAAAACAGCTCCGTAGTTCCTATGGCCGCGAGCTCGCCGAAGCGAAACCGCGATCGTTCGCCGACCTTATTTATTAAACGACCCTTCGACGATCACGCCGATTCGGCCGAGGTTGTCTTCGGGATCGCTATCGTAGATCCGCAAGTAGAGCTTGCCCGACTTCGTCGCATCGAACGTCTTATCGGCTCCGATAAAGAACGGCTTCGCGTCCTTGTCATCAACCGAGTCGCCGATGAGCCCGATCAGCGCCCCGAGCGGGAAGTCGCGCAGCTCCTTCGGAATCTCCAGCCCGTCGGCTTGAAGATTGTAGGTCATCTTCAACGTCCATTGACCGTTGGAGCGGAGCGAGATCGGCCGGCCGGCGATCACTTGAATACCGGAATCTTGCCAGCCCTTGTTGGCGTAGACATCGACGAGCTTCTTCTCGGCCGTCAGTTCCTTCTCTTTGATCTTCGCCAGCTTCTCTGCGGCAGGCGTATAGGTCGGCACGAGCCGTAAGATTTCGGAATAGCACGAACGCGCTTTGTCGTGCTGATTCGTTCGTTCGTAATCGCCGGCGAGTTTCTCGGCTGCGAGCACGAAATTCTTGTGCAACTCGAGCAGCTTCGGATCGTCGGGAAGTTCGACCGTGGGGCGACGATTATTCCCTCCTTGGCCGTTGTTTTGTCCGTTGCCTTGCCCGTTGTTATTCCCTTGTCCGGTGTTGTTGCGCTGACGGGGCTGTTGTGGCTGCTGTTGTTGTGCGGCGAGTTGACGCATCGTCGCTTCTCCGACCATGATCCCGACGACGACCATCGCCGCTGCTCGTACGATCGCGTGATTCCAAGTTGCTCGTTGCATTTGCCGAAGTCCTTCCGAAGAAAGCAAAACTTTTCTATTGCGCCCGCCATTAGAAGTTGCCGGCGCACGAGATTCAAGCAGATACCCCAGCCGATAAGTAGGCCCGATCAGCAGGGCCGAAGACCATCCGCCGCCCGTCATCATCCCAGCCCGCGGTTCCACGGGATCTTTCCCTTGGAATTCAAGCATTCGTCGGGAATTTGCAGCTCCGGAATGACCCGACCTGCGACCAGCGTTTCGTCGACGATCCGCGGGATATCGGCCGGCGTGAGGTTGCCGTACCAGATCTGCTGCGGGTAGATGACGAGCGTCGGGCCGAACTCGCATTGATCGAGGCAGCCGGCTTCGTTGACGCGCACCGTCGGGCCGAGCCCTCGCTTCTTCATCTCGGCCTTCAACGCGTTCCGCAGCGCTCCGTTTCCGTCCGGGTCGCAACATCCGCGCGCGTGCCCGGGCTCGCGCCGATTGCAGCAGACGAACAGATGGCAAGTGAACGGCGGCATAAGATCAACGGCCCGAGGTGCCGGCCGCGGGAGATTGAAAAAATTTGCGATCGATGTCGGCGCGTCCCACGGCGATGTAATAGCGCACGAGCGCCAGCCGTACGTCGCGCGGAGCCATTCGGCCCGACTGCTGTGCGGCGATCAAGTCGGCATGACGGCGACGTGCCGCGGCGCGGTGTTGCGCTTCCTCGTTCGTTGCGGCAGGGGCGGCGTTGTTGCGCACGGCATCGCGTGCGGCTTGGAAGTTCTCACCCGCCGCGACCGCGGTCTCATCGAGCGTTTCCACAATGGCCGCCGCTTTCGCCGCTGCGGCGAGATCCGTATCGGCGCCGACTCCGGCCGCCGTGGCTAAAGCTTTCGCCAAGAGCGGGTTCGTCGTCGAGGCTTCGGCCACACGCTGCCGCAGCGCCTGATACCAATTCCCCTCAGGCGTCATCTGCTTCACCACGAGCGCACTCGCAAAGTAATCGTACACCGCTTCTTCGACTTCGCGGCGCGGGTCGTACATCGGCTCGCGCCGGCCGACGATCTCCATTCGGGGCGAGAAGAGGGCTCCGCTCGGCGACAAGAATCCTTCCCCGAGCGATAGGCCCATCTTCGCGACGTTCTCGACCGTGTAGCCCGCCGCTTGTCGTTCGGTCAGCGGAAAGTATTCGCTCCGGTTCACATCGGTTTGCAGAGCGGCAAGCAGTAGCAGCCCGGCGCAATAAGTGTGGATCTTCACATCCTTAAGCGGCTTCTTCGCGAGCGAGTAAACTCGATCGCTGCGGAAATTCAAATCGAACTGAGCCGGATTGCCGATTACGTCTGCGGCGGCTCCGGCCATCTGTGCCGCCGACTTGGCATCCTGATCTCGTAAGAAGAAGTAATGCAGCGTTCGTTCGAGATAGATTTCGACGTTCACCGCCGGCACGCGCTCGCCGCGCTCCGGCACATCGACGATCACGAAGCGCCGCACGCCGTCGGCTCCCGTCTCCGCCGCGACCATGCCGACATGCGTGAACAAACCCGGCGACAGGTCCGTGAACAAATTGTACGGCGACGGATTGCGCATCAAGAGCCAATCGCCGGGCCGGACCTCGTAGGAGCCGATTCGATAGCTATCGCCGACGATGCCGCGCTTGCGTCGTTCTTCGAGCCAATCGAGCAGCGCTTGGCGGCGCGCTAAGCCATCGGTGTCGAGATCGCCGTCGCTCAGCGAGGCCACGAGCTCATGCAGCCGCTCCGGCACGATCGCCGGTTCGGGAAGCTCTTCCGGCGGATTGGGTCGCGGAGGTTGCGGCAAGCCCATCGTCCGAATCACCTCGGCGGCGAACATGCGCATCGCGGTGGGTTGCGTCGTGTCTTCGACATACCGCACCACGATCGGCAACAGCGAGGTTTGGCCCGAGGTGCCGATGAGGCGCAGCAGCTTTTCGTGGTAGCGCGTCCGGCCGGGAAACGTGAAGAGGTCGTCGGCGCATTGCGTCGCGCCGACGGTGCTTCGATAACGTAAGAACAAGTCGGCGAGTTGCTCGCGCGCGCCGACGTCGGCGGCCCGAGAGCGGGCGTTGCGGACGACATCGTTCTGCAAGTAGCGGAGCCTGCCGGAGAGGTCGATCAGGGTCGTTGCCGCGCGGAGGAAGCCGCGAGCCGCAGCGCGCCGCCGGCCGTCGTCGTCGGCCTGCGGGTCGATGGCGATGATCTCGGTGCGCAGAGCGAGCACGCGGTCGAGCAATTCATCGACGCGGCGCTTCGTTTCCAGCGCCCCTTGGACGACCGCGAGCGGCGACGGTACGTTGCGGTTCGGACGCCTCGCTGCCGGTTCCGGACCGAACGAGGAATTGGCGACGGCACTATCGTCGACCAAGCGGGCCGCCGCTTGAAACGCCTGACCGTCGAGCGTAAGGAAACCGGCGGCGTCGGTCGGCACGAGTGCGCCGAGTTGATCGATCGGAGCCGCTTCCGCTTGCGAGCCGAGGAAGCACAACGCCAAGCCTAAGCACGCCTCGGCGACGGCTAAGCGGTGATTCATGAAGCGTGGGAAAGTCGGAGCGCTGAGCGGCATCTTCACGACACTACGATGCTAACCAAGAAACGAACCAGAGGATCGCGAAGATCACGACCATGAAGCCGATGATCCATTTGGCCGAGTGGAACGAGCCGAGCAGGATATCTTCCGGCCGTTCGTAACGGGTGCCGGAATAGACGAGGCTGATCACGACGATCAGCGGCAGCGCATACCAAAGTTCGTTCATTCGCATCGCGAACAACGGAACCATCCCGTTCAAGATCGACGACAAGTACATGAGGCTCTGTCCGAGAAGCAAGGAAGCGATCTTCAGCTATTGCGAGGCCACTCAACCGCTCGGCGCCGCGGCCGGCTTCGAGGTTTCTTTTTCGTCGTCGTTCGAGTCGCGACCCAGCGCGCGACGCGCCATGCTCACGCCATAGGCCGGGCCGCCGAGCGCATCGAAGATCACCAGCACGTTCAGCAATCCGGCGACCATCGTGTAGATCGTGCCGAGCTCGAAGCGGCGGTTGAGCGTGTAATTCAGATAGTCGAGTTCGTCGATTTCACGGCCGGTGGGGAGCCGTATCTTGAGCAACGGCGGGGCCATGAACCATTCGCCGAAGGAGCGTTCCCCTTGCCGTTCTTTCGCCTGCATACTCTTGAGATAAGCGTCGTTCTTATAGCGTTGGGCCTGCACCATCGCCGGCAAGGCGACGAAGCCGGTGCCGAGCTGACAGACGTACGGCAGCCGTTTCTCGTCGGTCGTCGGCCCCCAAGAGGCATACACGACCCGCCCGCTGCCGAGCCAAAGCCCGTAGAAGAACGTGCCGAGGATGCAGGTAAAGAACAGCACGGCTTTCGTCCGCCGTCCTTGATACCAATGACCCGCGCCGGGAATCGCCCAAGCCAGAATGCCGGCAATCGTAGGATCGCGCAGCGCAACGGGAACGTCCGCCGATGCCGTCGCGTCGGCCGTTTCGCCGATGGCGGTCGCAGCAATCGAAGAACCGGCGGACGACTTAGCCACGAACAACTCTCCGGACGAGGACAAGACCGAGCGAATAGAGCCCGGTTATTGTACTCAGCCCTCGCCGGGCCGCTAGATCAGCCGCCGGTCGGTGGAAGTCGGAGAATGCCCAAGTTTCGGCCTTCTCGCACGTAGCAAGGCCGCGCGGCGCAGGGCAGCTAGCTCGCCGCCGCGTGCAGGCTCAGCTCGTCGTAGACACCTTCGACCGTTTCCGCATCGACCGTGTCGCCGCCGTCGGCGGCCGCTGCCAGGCGCGCGAGATCGGCCAGCCGCACGATCATTCGCGGCATCCCTCCTGAGAGCCGGTGCAAGCGTTCCATCGCGGTCGTCGAAAAGCGCACCGCTCGGCCGGTGCCCGCAGTCGCCTCGACCAAGGCTCGCGCCTCCGCCACGCTCCAGGCCGGCAACTCGATCTTCAAATCGACGAGTTCCAGCAGATGCCGGCCGATGCGCGGTAGCGCAGCGCGCGTCGTGCCGAGAATAATCGACAGGCGGGCCTCGCTCGCCGGCTCGCTTTGCGCCAGGCGATAGATCTGCATCAACACGTCGGTCGAGGCTAGGCCCGCATCATCGACGAGCACGACGGCTTGCTCGCGCAGAAAGCGTAGTTCCGTGAACCGATCGTTCAAGGCCCGCCAAAGTTGAAACAGGTTCCATTCCTTTTCGACCGGCGTGCGCAGCTTCACGGCGATCGACCAGAGCAGCTCTTGCGCTTCGAGTCCTGCGACGTTGACGACGGCCGTCAGGCAGCCCGCACCGCGCAGCTCTTCGTGAAAGCTTTCGAGCAACGTCGTCTTGCCGCTGCCCGATTCTCCCAACAACAAGCCCAGTCGCGAACCATGCTCGACGACGAATTGCAACCGCGCGGAAGCTTCTTCGTGCGAAGGGGTACGAACCAAGCAGCGCGGAGCGAGCGTGGCAGGGGAAGTCTTGCGATTCAAGGTGCCGGCAGGCATGAGCGACGGTCCTGAGGAGCGAGGGGCTGAGTCAACGGATAGATAGTCAACGGATAGGGGGCAGTCGCGGTTGCGCCACAGCCGGCCGTTCTTGCCGGCCGGCGACTTCCGACCACTATCCTAATCCTTTACTTGTTCGGTAAACTCACGCTGCTGCATGAGACTCTTTGCCGTAGCGAGGGGTCGAGCCGCTTCGGTTGCGGGAAACGACTCCCTACAGCACTCCATCATTGCCGGCTCTGCCCGTAGCTCCGTTTCCGTAACCATCACGCATCCATGACCCAGCGCTACTACGTCGAAACGCCGATCACCGGCGACGAGGCTTCCGTCGTCGATGCCGAAGCGCATCATTTGGCGCACGTGATGCGCGTGAAGGTCGGAGCCGAAGTGACGTTGTTCGATGGTTCCGGCTTCGAGTTTCTGGCAGAAGTGACGAAAGTCGGCCGGAGCGAAGTGCGGCTTGCGATTCGCTCGCGCGCCGTGGTCGATCGCGAATTGCGGCGCGAGATCACGCTCGCCTCGGCGTTGCCGCGCGGCGATCGCCAGAAGTGGCTGATCGAAAAGGGAACCGAGCTCGGCGTCCGCCGCTTCGTGCCGCTGCGCACGCAGCGGGCTGTCGTGCAGCCCGATGACGGAGCTTGTACGCGTCTGCGCCGGGCCGTCGTCGAGGCCAGCAAACAATGCCGGCGCAACGTATTGATGGAGATCGCGCCGGCGGCCGACGTCGCAACGTTCGTGACCGCGGCCGATCGGTCGGCTCTCCGCGTGCTCGGCAAGCCGGAATCGGCACGCTCGTTGACGGAACTCGCCCGCGCGCCGCTCTCGGTATCGACGAAGATCGTGTTGCTCGTCGGCCCGGAAGGGGGCTTTACGGAGGAAGAAGAAGCTGCGGCGCTCTCCGCCGGCTGGGAAGGGATCAACCTCGGTCCTCGTATTCTTCGCATCGAAACGGCCGCGGCGCTCCTCTGCGGTTGGGCCGCGTTGACGGAGCCGTCGTAGCTCGGGCCGTGGTGTTTATGCCGCTCATTCGCATCGCCGAACTCGACGCCGATCGCCGACTTGACCCGTATCGCGCATTGAAGCAGACCAACGACACGGCACGTCGCGGGCTGTTCATCGCCGAAGGAGATAAGCTCGTTCGTCGGCTGCTCGGGAGTTCGCTCCGGACGGAATCGGTCTTGTTGAGCGAAGCCTACGTTGCGGAGCTGTCGTCGATCCTGCCCGAGCGCTTGCCGGCGTTCGTCGTGCCGGACGATGCGCTGCGAGCGCTCGTCGGCTACGACTTTCACCGCGGGATCTTAGCCTGCGGCGTTCGGCCTGCGCCGCTCGAACTCGACACGCTCGTTTCGTCTTGGAACATCGACGACCGGCGGCGCACGCTTGTCGTCTGCCCCGACGTGCAAGACCCTGAAAACCTCGGCTCGATCGTTCGCATCGCGGCCGGATTCGGTATCGATGGCATCCTCCTCGGGCCGCGCTCGGCCGATCCCTTTTCGCGCCGCGTGCAACGCGTGTCGATGGGGAACGTCTATGGGATGCCGATCACGCAACTCGACGATATCGCCGGCGCGATCGTGCGCTTGCGCAGGGCGTATGGAGTGGAGTCGTGGGCCACGGTGCTGGATGCCGAAGCGGAGACCTTGGGGACGCGTGCGCGGCCTACGCGGCTGGCAATCGTCTTCGGCAGCGAAGGGCATGGTATCCCGGCCGACGTCGTGGCGGCTTGCGATCGCAAGGTGATCGTGCCGATGCAGGCCGGAGTCGATTCGCTCAACGTGGCGGTGGCCGCCGGGATCTTTTTGTATGAGCTCTCGAAGCCGGCGGCGTAGCGTTTGCCGCCGGCGAGCGCTAGGCGATGATGTCGTGCAGCACTCGGCCGTGGACATCCGTCAGGCGATAGTCGCGGCCGCCGAAGCGGTAGGTGAGCGCTTCGTGGTCGACGCCCATCAGATGCAGCACGGTCGCCCAGAGGTCGTAGACGGTCGTCGGATTTTCGACCGCGTGATAGCCGAGCTCATCGGTTGCGCCGTAGACGGTGCCCCCTTTCGCCCCCCCGCCGGCCAGCCAGATGCTATAGCCGTAGGGGTTGTGGTCGCGGCCGTCGGAACCTTGCGAGAACGGAGTTCGCCCGAACTCGCCGGCCCAGACGATCAGCGTTTCCGCCAAGAGGCCCCGTTGCTTGAGGTCGCGCAAGAGCGCAGCGATCGGCTGATCGACCGAGAAGGCCATTGCGCCGTGCCCTTCTTTGATCTTGCCGTGCTGGTCCCAAGGGTTGGCGGCGTTTCCGGCGCCGATGCTTTTGTTGCAGCAGCTCAGCTCGATGAACCGTACGCCGCGCTCGACGAGCCGGCGCGCCGTAAGGCATTGCCGCGCGTAGGCGGCTTTCTCGGCGTCGGGCGAGTCGAGGCCGTAGGCGGTGCGCGTGGCAGCCGTTTCGCCCGAGATGTCGCACAGTTCCGGTACGGCCGACTGCATGCGATACGCGGTTTCATAGTTGCGCACGGCCGCCTCGACCGCGGCATCGGCCTTCGTGTCGGCGGAGAAACGCTGATCGGCCGAGCGAATGAACGCGAGCCGCTTGCGCTGTAGGTCGTCCGGCTCGCGCGGCGTGACGTTGCGAAGCGCTTCGCCGGCGTCGGCCTTGAAGATCGAAGCTTGATGCTGCGCCGGCAGGAAGCCGGAACTGAAGTTCGCGACCCCTCCGTGCGGCGTCGTGCAATTGCCGCTTTGCAAGACGACGTAGCCCGGCAGATCTCGGTTTTCGGAACCGAGGCCGTAGGTCGTCCAAGCTCCTGCGCTGGGGTAGCCGGCGAGACCGAAGCCGGAGTGCGTGAAGTAGTTCGCCTGCGCATGTTCGCTGAATTTCGACGTCATCGAGCGGACGACTGCGAGGTCGTCGGCGCATTCGGCGATGTACGGAAAGAGCTCGCTCACTTCCAGGCCGCTCTTGCCGCGCTGCTTAAACTTCCACTGCGCCGGCATGATGTTGCCGTTGTTGTTGAACATCGTCCGATGAACCGGCACCGGCATCGGCTTCCCCGCGTCGCGCTCGAGCCGGGGTTTGTGGTCGAACGAGTCGAGATGCGAAACCCCGCCCGACATGAAGCAGAAGATCACATGCTTCGCGCGCGTCTGCGGAGCGGCGACGTCTGCGGCAGCGTGTACGGTCTTGGCATCTTGTGCGAGCAGGCCCGCGAGCGCCGTGAGCCCGAAGCCGGTCGACGAGCGCGCGAGAAGCTCGCGCCGCGAAAATCGCATGTTGGCGGATTCTTTAGCGGACATAGATAAACTCCTTCATGTTGAAGAGAGCATGCGCGAAGTCTTGCCAAATCTTTTCGCTGCGGAGGCGATCTTCCGGCCTAACCTGATGGAGCACGGCCAACTCTGCGAGAAACCCTTTCGCCGCCGCGAGCTCGGCGGCAGTCGGCTCGCGCGAGAAAGCGGCGACGTACATGCGGCGCACGCGCGCCGGTTCGTCGTCGCTTGGATATTTCGTCTCGAGTAGCGACGTCGCCCAGAACTTCGCGAGCTCGATCACGAGCGTGTCGTTGAGCATCGTCAGGGCTTGGCTCGGAGTATTCGTGACGTCTCGCGCGCCGAGCGTGGTAAAGGGCTTCGGCGCGTCGAAGGTTTCGAGAAACGGCGGCAAGCTGTTGCGACGAATCGCGATGAAGACGCTGCGCCGCGTTTGCTTGGGCGGCGGATCGCCGGGTGCGAAACTCGGCCCTTCGGCTTCGTCGTGCTTCAGCCGGCCCGCGGTCATGATGAGCGCATCGCGAATCGCTTCCGCATCGAGCCGTCTCACGCGGGCATGCGAGAGCAGCAGGTTCGTCGGATCGTGTTTCTTCGCGGCCTCGCTCGGCGCGCTCGCCAGCCGGAAGGTCCGCGACAGAACGAGATAGCGCAGCGAGCGCTTGAGCGACCAACCCTCGTCGACGAGCTTCGTCGCCAAGTGATCGAGCAGTTCCGGATGTGTCGGCGGAGTGCCTAGCGCGCCGAAGTTATCGACCGTCGCCACGATGCCCCGGCCGAAAACATAGTGCCAGAGCCGATTCACGGCGACGCGCGCCGTCAATGGATTCTGCGGCGAAGAGAGTTGCTCGGCGAGTTGCAGCCGGCCGCTTCCCGCGCTTTTCAAGGAAGGGCCGCCGAGTCCTTCCAGGTAGCGCCGCGGTATCGTTTCGGCAAGCTTGCGATGGTCGCCGCGCGTCATGAGCGGTTGATCGAAGCCGGCGCTCTCGACGACTCCAGGCGCGCGCGTCGCTTTAGGGATCTCCGCTTCGAGTTTGCGATACTCGGCCACAAGGGCCATGGCCTCGGGCCCCAGCGACATCGGGCCGGAGGGAGCTTCCGAGTTGGGCAATAGCTCGGCTTGCAATAAGACGTTGAGCAACTCCGCTTGCTCGTCCGAGGCCTGGCCGCTGCGCCATGCTTCGATCGCCGCGCGGGTCGCCGCTTGATAACGCTTGGCTAGTTCATCGGCCGATTGCGCCGGCGGGTCGACGACGATCGCTGCCGAAGCGATGCGCGGGTCGAGCACTTCGGTGAACCCTCGCGAGCGACGTTCGACGATGTCGGTGATGCCGATGAACGACCGGCCGTCGGAGGGGCGCTGCGCATCTTTCGGGGCGCCGCCTGAGATGATCGTGGCATCGTCGAACGTTTCGAGCTCGACGTAGGCCTCGAAGCCCTTCCAGTAAGTCGTATCCCAATGAACCCATTGCGGTGCTTCGGTGTGGGGCAGGGCGGTTTGCCCATAAATGCCGCCGCGCGAAAGAGGATAGTTCTCGACGACCAGCCGCACCTGCGCGAACCGGCCTCCGACGACCCGCACGCCGAGCGCTTCTCCTTCGAGCTTAAACTTCGGCGACGAGAGGATCGCGCCGTGCTTCATCGAGAGCTCGTGCGTATAGACGCCGGCGGGATAGACACCTTGAATCAGCGCCGAACCTGCCGGAGCGACGGCGAACATTCCGGCTGCGAACGGTGCGACGGGGGCGCCGGCTCCCGTCTTCGACCAACCGGCGTACTCACGCTCGTCGAGGCGCATCGCGCGGACCGTTTCGGTGTCGCGTTGGTTCACGCGATGCTTGAGTTCGGTGCCGATCTTATACGCGACTTGCTTCCAAGAGGCTTGCCAAGCCTGGGCGTCGTCGGCTGTTTGGGCTCGCAATTGAATCCAGGGATTCAGCACGTGATCGAATCGCTTGGCCGCCTCGTCGACGACCTTCTGCGACGGCGCTACCGGAGGCGAAGGCGCTACCGGAGGCGAAGGCGCTACCGGCGGCGCCGGCGGAACCGCGACGCCTGGTTGCTTTTTCGATTCCGCAGGGGTCGGCTCCGGCAGCGCGGCCATTCTCGCGGGCAGCCCGTCGAGCGAGGCGAGCCACGCTTCGGCGACGACGGCGCGCAGCTTGGTTTTGAGTGCGCGCAGTGCGGCATCGTGCCGATGCAGGCGTTCCGGGAGATCGAGCTGCACCTGTGCCGGCCGCGAAGCCGTGAACAATGGATACAGGGCATAGAAGTCGGCTTGCGAGATCGCGTCGAACTTATGGTCGTGGCAACGGGCACAAGTCACCGTCAGCGCTTGGAACGTCTTCATCACGACATCGATCTGGTTGTCGGTCAGCTTCACTAAGTCGTCGCTCGGGTCGACCGGTTGGAAGCCGTGTTCGACCATCCGCAGCTGGGCCGTGCCGAGCGTCGATTCGTTCATGCCGCGCTGGGCATCGACGCGCGGCGGCGAGAGCAAGTCGCCGGCGAGATGTTCGCGCACGAGTTGGTCGTACGGCACATCGGCATTGAGCGCGCGAATCAGATAATCGCGATAGCGCCAAGCCTCGGGAATGACGGGATCCCCTTCGCTACCGTGCGTTTCGCAGTACCGAACCCAATCCATCCAATGCCGCGCCCAATGTTCGCCGAATCGCGGAGACGCGAGGAGCCGATCGACGAGCGCAACATAAGCCGCTTCCGGCTTGTCGGTCGAACATGCGCGCACGAACGCTTCCGTTTCCTCAGGAGTCGGCGGTAAGCCGGTGAGGACGAAGCTCACGCGGCGAATGAGCGTCGACGGATCGGCATCCGAGGCGGGCTCGAGCCCGGCCGCTTCCCAACGCTTCGCCAGAAACCGATCGACCCCGTGCGACGACCAATCACCGTGCTTGACGTTCGGCACCGGCGGGTTCGCCACCGGCTTGAACCCCCAGAAGTCGCGAGCCCGATCGGCGATCGACTTCGGCGCGGCGGCGAGATCGGCGGCGTTCATCGGCCATGGCGCGCCGAGCTTGATCCATTTTTCGAGCGCGGCGATCTGCGGCCCGCTCAGTTTTGCGGCGGGCTCCGGCGGCATCTCGTAGCTTTCATGCTTCACGGCCGCGATGAGCAAGCTCTTCTCGGGATGGCCCGGCACGATCGCCGGTCCGTCGTCTCCTCCTTGAATCATCCGTGCGCGCGAGTCGAGCCGGAGGCCGTTGTGTTCCTTCTTCGGTCCGTGGCATTCGAAGCAATGCTTCGCCAACAAAGGCCGCACTTGCGTCTCGAAAAACTCCAGCGACTCGGCGGACGCCGTGGGCTTGGTCGTCGGCTCGGCAGCTTCCGCAGCCTGCTTGTCGAGCGACAGCAGGCCGAGCTGCGCACAGACGTATGCGGCGAGCCACCAGCGGCTTCGTCGGTCGGTAACTTGCGAAAATCGTAAAATGCTTGCACCCCCTCGAACGGATTTCAGCTACGAAAATCCTAGGTGCGACGACCGTAAGACGCAAGGAACTTCCCCCGCAACGGAGTGCGCCGCGAGAGGCGAATCGCGCAGTGCGGGCAGGCTCGCGACCTCGCGAAACTTGCTTCGCGACCCGGCGTCTATTCTAATGACCGAGTTCATTAGGCTCGATCTTGGCGGCTTCGCGCAAGTCGTCGTTCGCGCGATGATTCGCCGGCCCTCTTCGGGCGTCGGCAACTTCCACCGTATCTTCTTTTTCATCATCTACTCTCGCGAATCTTTTCCAGGAGCTTCGGTTATGGACCGCAAAACGCCCGCAGGGGTGCCTCGCCGCGACTTTCTTTCCACCGCCGCCGGGGGCGCCGCTGCCGTCGCAGGGCTCGGGCCGTTGTGGGCCATCGCGAAAGATACCGTCGCCGAAACCGCGACGAAGAAGGTCGTTGCGGCACCCGAGTCGCTGGTGAAGACCCTCTTCGAGACCCTCACCGAAAAGCAAAAGAAAGAAATTTGCTTCGCGTGGGACCATCAAGACTCGAAGCGCGGCTTGCTGCGCACGTTCGTCGCCAACAACTGGCAAATCACTCGGCCGTTCTTGATCGACCATAAGGAAACGTTTTACACCGATGACCAACGAGCGCTGGTGCGCAGCATCTTCGAGGGCTTGATTACGCCCGAATGGCAACCGAAGATCGACAAGCAATTGGAAGACGATGCCGGCGGCTTCGGCCATGAGCAGAGCATCGCCATCTTCGGCACGCCGGGCGAAGGAAAGTACGAGTTCGTGATGACCGGCCGGCACATGACGTTGCGTTGCGACGGCAACTCGTCCGACCACGTCGCGTTCGGCGGCCCGATCTTCTACGGCCACGCGGCGGAAGACTTCAACGAAAGCGCCGCGCACACGGGGAACGTCTTCTGGCCTCAAGCCTTGGCGGCGAACAAGCTCTATCAGATGCTCGACGGCAAGCAACAAAAGACGGCGCTCTTGCCGAAGGTTCCGCGCGAGCAGTCGGTCGGCTTCCGCGGACCTTCCGAGTTGCCCGGTCTGCGCGTGGAAGACATGTCGCCCGACCAAAAGGAGCACATGCAGAAGGTGCTCGCGCTCTTAGTGGAACCGTACCGCACGAGCGATAAGGACGAAGCCCTTGCGGCGCTCAAGGCCCAAGGGGGCTTGGATAAATGCACGCTGTCGTTCTACCAAGAAGGGGACCTCGGCAACGACAAGGTCTGGGACAACTGGCGCTTGGAAGGCCCCGCCTTCGTCTGGCACTTCCGCGGTACCCCGCACGTGCACGTGTGGGTGAACGTGGCCGACGATCCGAGCGTGAAGCTGAACGCGTAGGGTATTATTCGTTAAGAACGGTGCGACTCTACCGACCGCCGGCCTCCGGTCTCGATCGTCGTCAGCCGATCCGAGACTCATAAGCGCAAAAAGAAAAGAAGCCGCCCCGGGGATTGGGACGGCTTCTTTCTTTTTAAACCGCGGTCGTTTAGGTCTCACGCTAAACGAGCACGGTTGCTTCCGTTGTATTCAACTTGAGCGAGTGGAAGAGGTCGGAGCGATTCTCTTTCACCGGTGGATCGGTGGTTGCCGATCCTGCTCGATTCGGGGCGGAGCTTACCAACCCTTGCCGCCGCCATGGCCGCCACCGTGACCACCACCATGTCCGCCGCCGCCACCACCGCCGGTTCCTTCGCCGATGACTTGCGGGCCGCTGCAGATCGTGATGCACTTCGAGTTGCCGGCGTCGGACAAGCTGTCGGGCGTGTCGCAGAAGTCGGCTTGGTCGTTGAAGGCTCCGCCGGCCGTGAACGCATGGTGGCCCGTCACGCCGCTATAGGAATACGATTGATTGATGTTGGCGAGGGCTTGGGCGACGTCGGCGAGCTCGGTCACGATCGAGTCGCGAAGACTCTTCAAGCCGACGATAACGCCGATGATCAAGATCGAGGCGATGAGGATGATTTCGGCCGAGATGATTGCGCCCGATTGATCGTTCCACAAACGAAGCAAAGTTACTTTCATGCATGCACCTGTGAGAGAGGGGACAACGAGCGATATGATTCCCGACGCGATCGGCTTTCGGCCGGCGGCGGGGTACTAAGACGTGATCACGGACGAGGAGAAAAGGGCGCCGTTCGATGGTCGTCGCACTTGAGTGGAGCGACCTGAGCGGTGCAGTTTTTGTCCTCGAAGCAGTCACACGACAGCCGCACTTGCAACCGTCTATTCCCTTGTAATTACGGAGGGTCGATCGGCAATTTAGATTGCTTGTTATCCGCTGAGAAAATGCGTAATCTCCGCGCAAGATATCGACCTTAACGGTCGTAGCGAAACGCTTCGATTTCGGCGCGCAGAGCGCGCACGATTATGCCGAAAATGCGGTTCGTCGATCGCTCGTTCGGCGATCGTCACCGACGTTACAATCGCGCCAACCAATCCTTGGTCGAGACGACCTCGCTCAAGAGCATTTGCTGCGCGCAAAGAATCGCACGTTGCAGCTCTTCGGCCGTGACGCTGCCTGCCGAATTCGAGAGCGGCAGCGTGCCCGTCGCGTCGCTCAGAAACTCGACGTTGAAGCCCCGATGCACGGCTTCGCGCGCCGTGGTGTCGCAGCACATGTGCGTCATGTAGCCGGCGATCGCGACGGTGTCGATCGCGCGCTTGCGCAACCAGGCTTCCAGCTCGGTGCCCGTGAAACTGCCGGGCATCGTCTTCTCGACGAGCACGTCGTGCGGGCGCGACTTCACTTCGTCATGCAACTCCCAACCGTGGGTGCCGCGAATGAAGAAGGGCTTGTCGTTGCCGGCAAAATGATGCTGGATGACGACCGTCGGCAACTTCCCGGCAGCGCCATCCATGACGCGTAAAATCTGCCCCAAATGCCCGACCGGATGCGTGATCGGCAAGGCCCCGGTGAAGTATTCGTTTTGAACGTCGATTACGAGTAATGCACGCTTCATGGCATGGCTTCCGATTCAAAAAATTTATATGTCCGTGCAGCGTGCGACTCAGCCTCTCAACGCAAGCGGCAGACTTTGCTTGTCGTGTCTCATCGGCTCTTGTCGAAGCTGCAACGTGAAGCCGTATGCACCGAAAGAAAACTGAGCGTCGTTTGGCGAGAACGAAAAAGACCAACGCCAATAAGGTCGATCCAGAAAGACCAGTTGCGGCACGACCGGCTTGCGCGTCAGACCTGCGATCGATTGGCCGTCGCGGCAGCACTGATAAGTTGGGTCTTGCCAATCGATCGAAAGCTTCAGACCGGTCAGGCCGTGAAACGTGAGATCGGCGGCGGCCACGAAAAATTCGCCGAGTTTGAGATCCGGAGTTCGTCGGCAAAGGTAGTCGATGTCGAGAACCAGGTCGGACCCTGTCTCGAAATCAGCGTGGATCGCAACACCGCGCAACAGACAGTCTTCGAATTTCACCGTGTCGAAGTCTTGTTCCGTGAACTTCAACATGGCCTTGGCTTCGCTTGTTGCAACTGACCACCGACCACCGACCACTTTCCTCTCCCTACTCCGGCAGCTTGAAATCGCCGATCCACAATTGGCTCGAATGATCGGCCGTGCGCGTGCTCGTCCACATCAGCTTCTTGCCGTCGGGCGAGAAGACCGGCAGCACGTCGCCGCCCGGCGCGTCGGTGATCCGCCAGCGCTTGCCCGGCTTGAACTCATCGCCGACGACTTCGTATTTCATCAACCACAGATCGTAATTCGGGCGGGCCTTAGGGTCGGAGTGATCCGCACCGGTCCAGATTATGTAAGGCTCGGTCGGATGCCAATAGGGGGCCCAATACACCGAGTTCGGGTCGTCGGTGAGGGCGGTGTCGTGCTTGCCGTCGATGCCGATCACATGGATTTGCAGATGCTCTTTGCTCTTGCGGTCGGTGCGGAAGACGACCCATTTGCCGTCGGGCGATTGGAACGGTCCGCCGTCGTAGCCGTCGACGTTGGTGAGCTGACGCACGTTCGAGCCGTCGGCGTTCATCGCGTAGAGGTCGGGATCGCCGTCGCGCGTGCTGGCGAAGACGATCGTCTTCCCATCCTTCGAGTAAGCCCCTTCGGCGTCGTAGCCCGGCGCTTCGGTGATGCGGTGCAAGGGTCCGCCCCCGACGCCGACTTCGAAGATGTCGGTCGCGGGATCGAACGGCCATTCATAGCGGCGGCGCTTACCGGTCTTCGCGTCTTCGGCGATCTGTTTTCGCTCGGCATCTTCGAGCGTGCCGATGTTCGGATCGAGATGGCTCGAAGCGAAGAGGATCTTCTTACCGTCGGGCGAGAAGTAGGCGCAGGTCGTGCGACCCCGGCCCGTGCTGATGAGCTTCGGCGCGACGGGCTCGGCAGAGGGAGCGTCGAGCGGCTGTGTGTAGATCTGATAGAAGGGATAGTCTTTCGTCACCGCTTGGTAGACGATCTGCTTGCCGTCCGGGGAGAAATAGCCTTCGCCGGCGCGCACCATGCCGCTGGTGACTTGGCGCACGTTGGAAAGATATTTCCCTTCGATCGACTCTTCGCCCTGTGCGACGGCGACCAAGTTCATGACGACGAGAGCAAGAGTAGTACGCAGTAGCGACATCGAAGAGGTCTCCGCAAGCCGGACGAGAAATGTTCACCGGCCGGTTAGTATAGGGGCCGGCCAAGGGGGTGCGATAGAGTTTCCTTCGCACCGAAAAGCGGAATACCGAACTGCGAACGGGAGCTATCGCGTAGGCTGCGCTCCGTTGCCTTGCGGGGCAAGATCGACCGGCTCGGCGGTGTGGCCGTCGTGGACGAACGTGCAATCGCGGCCCGACGCTTTCGCCGCGGCGAGCGCTACGCCGGCATGCATCACGACCGAGACCGAGCGATCGTGCGGGCCGACTTCGGCGACGCCGCAACTGACCGTCGCGTCGACATGCTTGAAGCCCCGCTCCAGCGACGACTCGTGCATGACGGCGCGAATGTGCTCCGCCGTACGGGCACCGTCGACGGCCGTGGCGTCGTTCAGCAACAGCGCGAACTGGCCGTGGTGGTAGCGAGCGAGATAATCGCGCTCGCGACAGATGCTGCGCAACACGTCGGCCGTGCGGCGAAGAACGAGATCGCCGCCGTCGCGTCCGACACCGGCGTTGATCGCAGTCAGGCGATCGACGTCGATCAGAATCAAGGCCGACGAACGATGCTCGAGTCGCGAGCGATGGATGCGGCGACGAAGTTCGTGGGAGAACGTGCCGGCCGTCGGCAGGTTGGTGAGCGCATCGTCGGGCTCCGCAGCGCGCTTGCCCGCGCGAGCGATCTTCTCGGACTCGTTACGCGCCGCGGCGACGAGAGACTCCGCCTTTTGCAGCGAGTCGGTCGTGCAATCGGCCGAAGCTTTCGCAACCGGGTCGATAGCCCGGGCGCCGGTCGCATCGAAGGACTCGAACTCCATCGCCTGATCGAGCAAGCGCGGAGAATCGAGCGAGAGAAAGTCGGCCCCGGTGTGGAAGTGGCCGCAATTGCGACCGGCGGCTTTCGACAGATACAAGGCTTCATCGGCCCGACGGACGAGCGAGGCCGCGTCGTCGTCGGGTTGCATTTCGGCGAGGCCGAGGCTGATCGTGACCGTGACTTGTTCGTGGTCGTATTCGAAGGTGTGCTTCGCGACCGATTCCAAAGCACGCTGCGCCGCGCGGCGGGCTTCGCGGAGCGTCGTCGAAGGGAGGACGACGGCCAATTCATCGTCGCCGTAGCGGGCGACGAAATCCATTTCGCGCATCGTCGCTTCGAGCACCCGTGCCACATCGCGCAACACGGCATCGCCGATCGGTGCGCCGCGGCGATCGTTGATTTGCTTCAAGCGATCGATGTCGATGAGAATCACGGATAACGGGGCCGGGCGGCGGCGGCGTTCGGCCAAGCGGCGTTCGAGCTCTTCGTCGAAGGCCCGACGGTCGGCGATGCCCGTGAGCAGGTCCAATCGCGACTCGGAAAGTTGCGTTTCGATTTGCCGCGATTGTTCTTCAAGCTTCGTTTCGGCTTCGTGAAGTTGCGTTTGCAGGTGCGTATTCGCCGTGACGATCTCGGTCATGCCGTCGACGAGCGCTTGGTGAAGTTCTTCGACGTCGTCTTCGGCGACGGTATCGAGCCGCCGGCCGACGGCTTCGACTTGCTCGGCATGATGGAACGCGCCGTGGCCCATGTCGTCGGCGATGTTTTGTAGCTTGCCGAGCGCTTCGGTAAGACGTCGCGAAAGCACTTCGGAGGTGTTCGTTCTGGTGCGTCGCGCGGAGCGGAGCCACCAACCGACGCACAAGCCGATCGTGACTTGAAACGCCGAGATGCCGCAGAGCAATAAGATCGTGGAAGTCGACAACATACGCGGACGCTCACGGAGAGAGGATCGCGAAAATCGAACCGGGAGCATGTGCGCAATGGATGCGCGCGACACGGCCCGTCATGGCAAACCTAGGTCGAAAAGAACGCGATCGAGCGTGGAAAACCGACCCCGCAAGATTTAGGGGGTCGACCTATGACGGTCGGAGCGCTTGCGCCGGTTAAAGCCGCGCCGAACGGGCCGCCGAGCCGCGGAGCATGTAGAAGTAGACCGGCACGCCGGCCGCGATGAGGAGCGATCCCCGAGCCGATTCCTCCGGCGCTCCCATCAGCAGCGACACCAGCGCCGCCGCGAAGGCCGTGAGATACAGAGCCGGCGTAAACGGATAGCCCCAGGTCCGATAAGGACGAGGCAGCTCGGGCTTCTTATACCTAAGCACGAACACCGCGCCGACCGCCAGTGCGTAGAAGAACGAGCCGCCGAAGATCACGAAATTCGTCAAGTCGTCGAACGTCTTGAGAGGATCTCCTTTTTGCAAAAACACGTAGGTCGTCAAGAGCGACGTCCAGATGCATTGCACGAGAATGGCGTTCGCCGGGGTTTCGAAGCGGCCGTGGATGCGTTGTACGACATGCGGCAACAGGCCGTCGCGGGCCATCGCGAAATAGATTCGCGGGCCCGTGAGCATGTTGGAATTCGCAGCGCCGAACGTCGAGCACATCACGCCGAACGCCACGATCTTCGCCGCAGCGCCACCGGCCAACACGCTGAAAGTCGAGGCCGCCACGCTGCTGCTGGCCGCGACCGTCGGCATGTTCAGCACTAAATGAAACGCGCAATTTACGGTCACATAGACGAACATCACCAACAGCATTCCGCTCAGCAGCGCGAGCGGCACGTTGCGCTGCGGGTTGCGAATCTCTTCGGTGATCGGGCCGATATTGATCCAGCCGTCGTAGGCCCAAAGCACCGCGATCATCGCCGCGGCGAATCCGCTCCAGAGAGTCGCGTCGGTGCGCTCGGGCCAGATCGGCTGCAAGTTGTCGACGTTCGTCTTGCCGAAACAGAAAGGCAAGATGATGATCGCCGCGAGGAAGGCGACTTTCGCGATCGACGTGAGGTTTTGCACGTGCGCCGACCAACGCGTGCTCACGTAATTGATCGCCGAAAGGAAACAGACGATCGCGAGCGTCACGGCCAGTTGGCCGTAATGATCGAGGCGACCATTGCACAGGACGTTGATGTTGATCGCCGTGCCGGTCGAAAGGGCCGCGATGGAGCCGGTGCGGATAATCCAAAACTCGGTCCAGCCCCAGAGAAACGCCGGCAGTCGACCGTAGGCTTCGCGAAGATACACGTAGGGACCGCCGGATTGCGGCAGCATTGCGCCGAGCTCGGCTAAGGCCAAGCAGCCGCACAGCGTCACGAGCCCGACGACGATCCAGACGCCGATGATCGGGCCGAAGTAAGGGAGCGCGGTCGCGATCGTTGCGGGTTTCAAAAACACGCCGCTCCCGATCACCGAACCGACGACGACCATGCACGCATCGAACGGCCCGAGAACGCGCGGCAGCGACACGGGCAACGGCGCTGGAGCGGAGCGAGGTTCTGCGGAGTCCATCGATGGGTTCTCGGTGGCACGTTTTCGGAGCGAGCGACTCGCGGCAGAACTTCAACGCGCGATCAAATAAACTTCCGACGTTCGAGCAGGGCCATGATTCGATCGACGCAATGCGCGACGGTGAGGCTATCGGTTTCGAGAGTCAGGTCGGGCTGCTTCGGTTCGTCGTACGGAGCGGAAACGCCCGGAAACTCGGCGATCTCGCCGCTGTCGGCCTTGGCATACATGCCGGCCGTGTCGCGCTTGCGCAACACTTCGAGAGGGGCCTTGAGATAAATCTCGAGGAAGCGCGCCTTGCCGACAACGTCGCGAGCTTTCGCGCGGATCGTTTCGTCGGGAGCTAAGAACGCGCAGATGCAGATCAGGCCGGCGTCGTTCACCACCTTCGCGACTTCGATCGACCGGCGAAGATTCTCCGAGCGTTCCCAACCGGAAAAGCCGAGCCCCTTCGAGATGCCTTGCCGCATCGTTTCGCCGTCGAGCACGTAGGCCGCTTTGTGGGCGTCGAACAGCCGACGTTCCAGCGCATAGGCGATGCTCGTCTTTCCGGCACCCGTCAGACCTGTCAGAAGCACGGTGACGGGCTCGACCCCGGTGCGCGCTTTGCGTTCGTCATGCGAGACCGAGTCGACGCCGATGTGCTTCCGCTCTTCGGCATCGACGACGTCCCACAAGTCGGCTCCGAAGCCGCCGATGGAGCCGTCGCGATCGACGATCATGCCCGCGCCGACGGTGTTGTTCGTCATCCGATCGATGAAGATGAACGCGCCGGTGCTGTGGTTCTTGCGATAAGGATCGAAGGCGATCGGCGAGCTGAGCGTGATCTTGCAACGCCCGACTTCGTTCATCTTCAGCTCGGCGGCATCTTGGCGATGCAGCGAGTTGACATCGACGCGATAGCGGAGCACGGCGCAAGTCCCCGCGGTCGATTTCGTCGCGTGCTTGATGGAGTATTGCTTGCCCGGCGTCAGGGCTTGGTCGTTCATCCAAACGACCATCGCTTCGAACGAGCGATCGACGCGCGGCTGGTTGTTCGGGTGAACGAGCATGTCGCCGCGGCTCACGTCGACTTCGCTCGTGAGCGTCAGCGTGACGGATTGCGGTGCGAACGCTTCCTCGCGATCGCCGTCGTAGGTGACGATCCGCGCGACCTTGCTTTTGCGGCCCGACGGAAGCGTCATGATTTCGTCGCCGACCCGGACGATGCCGGAGGCGATGGTGCCGCAGAAGCCGCGATAGTCGAGATTCGGGCGGTTCACGTATTGGACCGGCATCCGAAAGTCGATCAGGTTCCGATCGCTCGCGATGTGAATCGTTTCGAGGTAGTGCATCAAAGTGCCGCCGTGGTACCACGGCATGTTCACGCTCGCGTCGACGACGTTGTCGCCGCGCAGGGCCGACATCGGAATGAACGTGAGATCCCCCATTTCAAGCTTCGTGACGAACCGGCTGTACTCACGTTTGATCTCTTCGAACTTCTCTTCCGAGAAATCGACGAGATCCATTTTGTTGATCGCCACGACGACGTGCTTGATGCCCAACAGCGAGACGATGAAGCTATGGCGGCGCGTCTGCTGCATGACGCCGTGACGAGCGTCGATCAAGATGATCGCGAGGTTGCAAGTGCTCGCGCCGGTCGCCATGTTGCGCGTGTATTGTTCGTGGCCGGGACAGTCGGCGATGATGAACTTGCGTCGCGCGGTGGAGAAATAGCGATAAGCGACGTCGATCGTGATTCCCTGCTCGCGCTCGGCCTTGAGCCCATCGACGAGCAGCGACAAGTCGACTTCGCCGCCGGCGGAGCTTTTCTTCGCGCTATCGCGCGTGACCGCGGCCATCTGATCTTCGTAGACCTGCTTCGAGTCGTGCAACAGCCGGCCGATGAGAGTGCTCTTCCCGTCGTCGACGCTCCCGCACGTGAGCAGCCGCATGAGCTCCTTGCGTTCATGCTGAGCGAGGTAGGCTTCGATGTCTTTTTCGATTAGTTCTTGTTCGGTGAACATGGGCGGCGATGACTAATGACTAATGACTAATGACTAATGACTAATGACTAATCGGATTTTGGGTTCTTTGGCGGGTTTTTGCGGTAGATCGCTACGAAGATCAGATGTAGTTCTTTGGCTTCGCTCCATAATTCGCGGCAATCTTCTTTGTGTTCCGGTTCCGCCGTGGCGAGCATTCGGAGCCAGTATTTCGTTTCTCGTGCTTCTCTCTTGCAGACGCTGATGCGATATCTGAATTCCTTGTTCGAGCCTGCGTCGTCCGCCTCGCAATAATTTGCTCCGATACTCGTTGCACATCGGACAAGCTGGCGGATCAGCGGATCTGTAATCGAATGAAACGGTAAGCGGCGCAAAAATCGAATGACCGCCTTACCGAATTTCGCGGTTCGTTCTTCGAGATCGAATCGTTTCGATTCCGCATCCAAAGGAACCACCGCGAAAAAAGTTTAGTCATTAGACATTGGTCATTAGCCATTCAAGTTTTAGAAGTACCCCTGTCGTTTCTTCTCTTCCATCGAGCCTTGCTCGTCGTGATCGATCATGCGGCCTTTCCTCTCCGAGGTCTTGGCAAGCAGCATCTCTTGGATGATTTCCGGTAACGTCGTCGATTGCGATTCGACGGCACCGGAGAGCGGATAGCAGCCGAGCGTGCGGAAGCGGACCATCTTGATCATCGGGACCTCGCCTTTGTTCAGCGGTAGGCGTTCGTCGTCGACCATGATGAGGTTGCCTTCGCGCACGACGACCGGCCGCTCCTTCGCCAGATAGAGATCCGGGAGCGGAATTTTTTCGAGATGCACGTATTGCCAAACGTCGAGCTCGGTCCAGTTCGACAACGGGAACACGCGGATGCTCTCTCCTTTGTTCACCTTGCCGTTGTAGATGTTCCAAAGTTCCGGTCGCTGGTTCTTCGGGTCCCACACGTGGAACTTATCGCGGAACGAATAGACCCGTTCCTTCGCGCGCGACTTTTCTTCGTCGCGCCTGGCGCCGCCGAACGCGGCGTCGAACTTATGCAGATCGAGCGCTTGCTTCAGCGCCTCGGTCTTCATGATGTTCGTGTGCTTCTGGCTACCGTGCGTGATCGGGCCGATCCCTTGCTTCAAGCCTTCGGGATTGCTGTAGACGATCAGATTGAGCTTGTATTCCTTCGTGATGAACTCGCGAAAGCGGTACATCTCTTGGAACTTCCAAGTGGTGTCGACATGCATGCAAGGGAAGGGGAGCGGCGCGGGATAAAACGCCTTCTGCGCCAAGTGGAGCATCACCATCGAGTCTTTGCCGAGCGAGAACAGCATCACCGGGTTCTCGAACTCGGCCGCGACTTCGCGAATGATGTGGATGCTCTCGGCCTCGAGTTGCCGGAGGTGGGTCAGCGTGTAAGACGACGTGCTCATGATCGGGCTCGAAACCAAAAAGGAAACCGGCGATAGACGATGCGAATTACTATGGGAACGACGACCTGCGGCAAGCGGGCTCTATCGACGATCGGATACTGTCGGAAATGGAGCCCCTTCGGCAATCGAGCACTGTCGGCAATCGAGCACTGTCGCGAGAAAGCCTGCGGCGCGCGCGTGGCCGTGGCTGGAAGAATCGTCGAGAAGCGGCGACGCGACGACCTAGTCGATGTCGCGGTCTTGGCGGCGGCAATCCCTCGAGCACTCTACCGGCCTCGGCGAACTTCGGCCTCACCCGCCGCGCGCACTCCGTTTGCTCTGCTGCGGAAACCGAGTATAGAAAAACGGGGTGGAGTCCACAATGCGGAACGATTACGGGGAAGATTGGGGTCAGGGGTCGGGGGCCAGGGGTCGGGGGACAGCTGAAGAGAATGCGGGATCGACGAACTCCTATTAGTCATTAGACATTAGTCATTCGAATTTCGTCCCTATGCGACATGCCGTAGCGCTTCGATCGGGTTCATCAATGCCGCACGGCGGGCCGGGTAGAGGCCGAAGACGACGCCGATGAACATCGAGATGCCGAACGCCAGCGGAATCGACCACGGCACGACGATCGGCGAGACCTCGCGCATCGACTCGGGCATCGTGGCGACGACGCTCGGAAAGCCGGTTTCGAGTGCCGAGCGGAGGCCGCGAATCATCGGCCCGCACAGCAGCCCGCCGAGAACTCCGGTCAGGCCGCCGGCGATCGACAGCACGATCGTTTCGACGAGGAACTGCCGCGTGATGTCGCCACGCTTCGCGCCGAGCGCGCGACGAATACCGATCTCGCGCGTGCGTTCGGTCACCGTGGCGAGCATGATGTTCATGATGCCGATGCCGCCGACGACGAGCGAGACCGTCGCCATCAGGCCCATAAAGATCATGAACATCATCCGGGTGTTCTTCGCTTGTTCCAACAGCTCCATCGGTACGACCACGGCATAATCGTTCGACGGGTGCTTTTGCGAGAGCATCGCCCGGACGGCGTCGGCGGTGGGAAGTACGTCGTCGGGTACGCGCACTTTGAGCGTGACTTGATTGAGCTCGAGGAACTCGGCCGTGCGCGTGCCGTTGTGCGTGTAGGCATTCTTATCGCCGATGCGGCGGACGAACGTGTTGTAGGGAATGTAGACGTCTTGCGCGAAGTCTTGCCCGGAGAGCGAGCCGCCGACCGCGGCCGTGGCGGTCTTTTGCTTAAGGACGCCGACGACGCGATAGTAGAACTTCTCGACGTGGATCGTTTGGTTTAGCGGGTTGTCGAAGCGAAACAATTGCTCCGCGACCCCGGCCGACAACACGCAGACGCTATCTTCGGCGCGCAGTTCGGCATCGGTGATGAAGTGGCCGCTCTCGACGGTGAGCCGATTCAGGTCGAGATACTCGGGATCGCAGCCGACGATGCGCGTGTCGGCCGTGCGGTCCATGAAGCTGCATTCGCGGCGCGTCTCGCGAATGCGAACGGCCCGCGAGATGGTCGAAATGGTGTGCAGGTTGTCGTAGTCGGCGCGGGTCAGGCCGTATTGCCGCATCGCCGACGCTTTGCCTCCGCCGGCGTTTCCTTTGCCGACCGGCTGCACGGATCTGAGGATGATGTTGTCGGCCCCGAGTTGCGCGATCTGCTCTTGCGCTTTGGCGCTGATTCCTTCGCCGATCGCCAGCAACCAGATGACGCTGGCCGTGCCGATGAAGATGCCGAGCACGGTGAGCAGCGAACGGAGCGGATGCAACACCAGGCTTTTGAAGCCGAGTTGCCAAGTGCGGAATTGAAGGAAGACGAGCATGTCATCGATCGCGAGGGCGGAGCTACTTGATGCGTTCGTCGGACTGTACGCCGCCGTCGCGAAGGCGAATGATGCGTTTCGCGCGATGGGCGACTTCGTCTTCGTGCGTGACGAGAATGATCGTCTTGCCGGCTTGGTTCAAGTTGTCGAACAGCGCGAGAATTTCGTTCGTCGTGACGGAGTCGAGGTTGCCCGTCGGTTCGTCGGCGAGGATAAAGCGCGGATTGTTGACCAAGCTCCGCGCGATGCCCGCTCGCTGTTGCTGCCCGCCGGAAAGCTGTGTCGGCCGATGGTTCAAACGCTTGCCGAGCCCGACGAGTTCCGCGAGCTCGCGGCACCGCTCGCGATCTTCCGGCATGATCTTGCCGCGATAGTAAAGCGGCACTTCGATATTCTCCATCACCGTCAGCTGCGGGATGAGATTGTACGATTGAAACACGAAGCCGATTTGCGACGCGCGCACTTCCGAAAGCGAATCGTCGTCCATCTGCGCAACGTCGTCATCGCCGAGAAAATAGCTTCCCGAAGAAGGTCGATCGAGGCAGCCGAGCACGTTGAGAAACGTACTCTTTCCGGAGCCGGAAGGGCCCATCACGGCGACGTAATCCCCTTCGGGAAAGTCGATGGTCACGCCGCGGAGAGCGTGAACTTCTTCATCGCCCAAGCGGTAGACCTTGCGCAGGTCGTTGACTCGGACGGCGAACTTCATAGCCCTGCCCCGTGCGTGGTCGAGGTGTCGTTGAGCATCGCCTTCGGGCGCTTGATCGGCTCGCGCTTCGGAATGCGCGAGGCGGTTTCCGACTTCGCCAGCCGTGCTTCGGCCGGCGTGCGCTCCGCCGGATGCGAACGGGCGATCGCGGTCGGCTTCACGCGCGCCGGGAAGTCGATCGGCGTCGGCAGCGCGATGAGATCGACATATTGCTTCGGCGTCATCACGACTTGCTCGGTCCCTTCGAGACCCGACTCGATCACGACGAGCTTCGAGTTCGTCGGCCCGACTTGCACTTGCTTCGCTTGAAGGCCCTGCGGTGTGTGAACTAGGCAATAGTACCGGCCGTCGCGCTCCATCACCGCTTGCAACGGGACTTGCGCTGCGCCGTCCCGTTCTTCGGCGATCACGGCGGCTTGGGCCGTCATGCCGGGCCGCAAGCCGGGCGGAGGATTGAGGATTTCGATCTCGGTGGCGTATTCCTTGATGTGCGCCGAGAACGAGCTCGACTGTTGCAACGGGTACTCGCTCACCTTCTTCACGCGGCCGCGCAACTCGACATCGGGGAGCGCATCGATCTTCACCCGCGCCAGCATGCCCGGCCGGACGAGATCGATCCGCGATTCGTTGATCTTCGCTAAGACTTGCATTTGTTTCGGGTTCGGCAAACGAATGATGACTTGCCGTTCTCGAATCATGCGTCCTTCTTCGATCACGATCGGTTCGCCACTCGAGGTTTGATCGTTGGCATACACGACTTGGCCGGCTTTCGGTGCCGCGATCACGCACTTCGCGATCTGGGTTTTGATGCGGTCGAGCCGCGCCTTTTCGACGGAGTGGATTTCGAGAGTCGCTTGCAGTTTGGCTTCGGCCGTCTTCACTTCCGACTCCAATTGCTTCATCATCTTCTGCTTCGAGTAGGTATGCAGCACGACTTGCTTCGTGCGCGCGACTTCGAGTTCCTTGGCGGCTTTGGAAACGGCGAAGCGATCGGCTTCGAGTTGGATCGGCGTGACGTAACCCTTAGCCGCGAGCCGTTCGCTGTAGCGCACGTATTCTTGCGAGCGACGATGGGCTTCTTCGGCCACGAAGATCTCGCTCTGGAGTTGTTCTTCTTCTTGCTTGAACGTGCCCGACTCGTATTCCGAAAGGGCTAGCTTGGCGGTCTCGACCGTCGTTTCGGCCTGGATCACCGAGGCTTGGCTGGCGTTGCAGTTGATCGTTTGCAACGTGAGTTCGTTTTGCAAGACGGCATCGTCGAGGCGAACGAGGAAGTCGCCTTCTTCGACGAAGGTTCCTTCCGGCACGATCTCCAGGATCGCCACGCCGAGGCTCGCACTCGCGCTGCTGCGAAGCTGTACTTCGCTCCGGACGTCGACGTTGGCCGAGCTTTGAATGTCGCCCCGTTCGACGATCTCATGGACGAACTTTCCGACGACGACTTGCCCAGTAAGCGGCGTTTCGACGGTCGCCTTCCAAGCGCCCGGCGCGAGCTTCCAATAAGCCCCGCCCCCCGCAGCGCCGACCGCCACAACCAGCGCGGCGAGCTTCCAGCGCAGCGCACCGCGCCGACTTTTCCGACGCCTCGAACGAGAACCAGACAATGAAGGGCTCGATGCATCGACGACTTTTGATCGATCGAAACGCAAAGACCATGCTCGCAGGAGTCGCATAGGTCACCTCTTCAAAAATGGATGGGGGCAGGAGTGCGGGCGGCAGTCGGAACTCGCGGTCAATCTCGACGTTGCGCGCTTGGGGGGCGAGCAACCACGGACAGGGGTCGAGTGGTGCGAGTCGGGTGGGCGATTGTTATTCTATTCGGCCTCGAAAGGCCGATGTAGCCGCAAATTCCGGTTTCGGGTTCGGCCGGAAGTTAGACGAGCGGCAGGTATTAGGTAAACCCCACTTCCGCCGGCAGGGGCCCGAGAAAAGCGGCAAATCTTGATTGCCAGGCAGGTTACGGCGGCGTCACGAGTTTCAAGGCCGGCCCCGGTTCGGGCTTCGGCCCGGCTGCCGGCGGGGCGGCGGCATTGGGTTTTTCCAAAACTTTCGGCGCCGGCGGGATCGGCAACGGCTCGAGTACGTCGTTGCGCGGCGGCGGTGCGGCCCCCGGCGGCAATGGTAGCGGCGCGGCATCGTCGTCGGCCGGGATGCCGTCGACCGTCTCGATCGCGGCCGAGGGATCGGGGGTCACCGGGCCCGGATCGATCCACATACCGTGGTCGTCGAGTTGCATCGTTCCCATCTCGAAATCGAGATTGATCCGCTGCACTTCGTAGTTGACCCAGACGCCGAGGAAATCGTTTTGCGTGCTGAGCAAGTCGCTCAAGGCCGAGACCAAGTCGCGGCCGATCGAGGCGCGAGCCGTGGCGTAGGCTTCGGCCGTTTCGTTGATTTTCGGCGGACGATTCAGATTCTCGCGCGCTAGGTCGACTTGCTGGATCGCGACTTGCACGGCCGAGCGACGGATCTCGAAGTTCAACTGATTGAGCTCGAGCACGCGCAAAATCTGCCTCAAGTTTTGATTGATGCGATCTTCGAAGAGCATGTAGGCGCGGCGGTTCTGCTGATAGGAGATCAGCGACGCGCGATAGACGTTGCGCTCGACGAGCCGTGTGAGCGGCGCGTCGAACTCGACTCCCATGCGGAGCCGGCCGGTCGCATCGCGAAAGTTCACCGGGTTGTCGTTCACCGTTCGGACGTCGCCGCTCATGACGAAGTTCAAGCCGGCCTTGAGTGCGTTGGCGTTGAATTCGATGAGTCGCCAGGTGTCGACGAGCTGTGCCCGAGCGTTCATCCAGTCGCGGCGATTCACGCGGGCCGTTTCCAGGGCGTCGGGAGCCGAAAGTTCGATCGGCGTCCAAGTGATCGCATCGACGCGGCAGCGGGCCTTCGCCAAGGTCAAGGCGAGCAACTGGCTCGAAAGATCGGGATGTGCCCGCTTGAGGCGATCGCGGGCCGCTTCCGGCGTGATCTTCGGCAGATCGTCGCGGAGTTTTTCGAGCGTGCTCCAAGTCTCTGCGAGCCCGACGCGCAGGCCGTCGATATCGCGACGGAGCGTAGCGACTCGATCGCGCAGCGCCGTGATCGAATATGCGACCGGGTCGACCTCGCTTCGCACGACCTCGGGACGCTGCAACAGCTTTTGCAGTTGCGCTTCGCGGGCCGGCACGTTCTTCAAGAGTTCCGCGTAATCTTCTTCCAGCAATTCAAGATGGTATTCGACCTGCTTGCGGATGCCGCGGTCGTTGTCGATGAGCTCTGCAAGGTCTCCGGGGCCGATCGTGTTGTCGGGCTTATGCGCCTGGAGCGCAATGCGGCCGGCGAGCTCGGTGAGCCGCGTTACTTGCGGATCGATCAATTGAAACGGCATCAAGAGATCGTCGTTCAACTGCACATCGAGATCGGGCGGAAGCCCAAGTAGAATCTTGAAATTGTCGAGCGAGGTTTGAAACGCGGCCTTCGAAGAGAGGAGCCGGCTTTGTCCTTGATAGAGGGCTTGGCGCGCGAGCTCGACTTGGAACTTGTCTTTCAAGCGATTGGCGTCGAACTCGTCTTGCAAGCGCGTGAGGCTATCGCGCAAGGTCGTGACGTTCGCTTCTTGATTGCGAATGAGCACTTGATCGGAGAGGAGTCCGATGTAGCCGCCGATGCCGCTATAGCTAGGGAGCGGCGTGCCGACGCCGGTGCCGAGCGAGGTCGAAGAGGGGCCGTTGCCCGGATCGCGTCCCGTCACCACTTGGGCATAGAACCCTTGTCGATACTGCTCGAACTGTCGGACGTTGTAGATCAGCGTGCGCTCGAACAAAGTAAGCCGTTCGAGAATGCGAGCCCTGCCGCCGAAGCGCAAGAGGGGCTGAATGAAATTGAAATCGAAGAGAGTCGTGTTGGTGTTCGAGTCGGCCCCGGCGACTTGCCACACGATGCTGTTCGCGAGATCGGCGACGAGTTGCCCGCCGCCGGCATACAGCTTATGCACGGTGCCGGTCGTATCGCTGACGATCGTCGTCTGGGAGTTTCCGTTCGGGCCGCTTCGCAGTCGGCCGTCGGTGAGAATCGAAGTGCTGTTGGTGAGAAAGAATTGGGCATCGAAGCGGAACCGCTCGAACGTCACGTCGAGCGCCGAAAGGTAGAGGTCTTCGAGTTCCTTTTGATAGTTGCGCGAGTTCACATACGCGAGTTGCACGGCCCCTTCGCGATCGAGCACGACGTTGCCTTGGGGGTCGCAAGGTAGGAAGGCGCGCCAATGTTGATCGTCGACTTCGTCCGTTCGACCGTATTTGCCCCACCGACGATACGCCTTCTTGCCGTCGACGAAATGCATTCGCGAATGGGCCGTCGGGTCGTCGGGGGGCATCGGCTCGTGGTCGGGATCGAACGGATCGAACAACCGAGACTCCGGCCGGATCTGGATGCCCGTTTGCGTCAGCGGCTGCGCGGCTTCGAGAGTGAACTGTTGCCAGAGTTGCGACGTTTGCACGTCGGCCTGGACGCGGTAATGCCGGCGCGTGCAGCCCCCGGCGAGAATCGCCAAGCAGACGATTCCCCAAAGCCAACGACTGCCGCGGCGGGGAACGCGCCCCGTCGGGAGTTGTGTGTGGGGCCAGGAGCGGATCATGGGAGCATAATTCGGCGGTAAGATGGCGAGAGTTTAACGATTGTGCGGGTTGCATCGGAGGTTTGCGATCGATGCGGGTATTCGCGAGCAAATCCTCGCAGTAATGAACCCGAATAGCTCCCTAGACTACGCAGCTTGACACTCCGACAGGGGCAGCCTATGCTCGACCTAAGGGCCTTTGCAGCAAGAAGTTGGCGTCGGGCATCGACGGAGAATAGGTTCGTTGCCGAAATTGCCGACAACTAAATTGCCGGACCTTGTCGCGATGCAAGCGATCGGCCTCGGCGGCAACTCTCTGAGGCTGCTCTCTGAAGCTGCGGCAACGCGATTGTTACGTGATGCGCGGTTTGTCGCGTAAGATAGACAGACGCGCACCTGCGGCGAGCACGTCAGGCAGTTGAGATTTAGATGAGATTTTTCGGGCGATAACCCGGCGAAACGGTAACCAAGCGAACGAGCGCGATGAGCATTCTCACGAAGATCATGTTGGGCCTCGTATTGATCGCGACCTTTCCGACGATTTATTTCGCCGCCGGAGTGCTCAATCTGCAAGGGGCGTGGCGGACCAAAGTAACCGAGTTCGAAGCGGCTCGCGATAAAGAGCAAAAGCTCGGTGCGAAACTCGAATACGGCAGCGACGAAGCGCAGCGGTTACCGTATGTGCCGGGGAAGCCGTTGAAGCCCGAGCAGGTTCTCGGCGTCGCGCAGCTGGAGACGGCGCGTAACAATCTCATGCTCAGCACGGGCCGTGTGTGGTACGCCACGCGCGTTACCGAGTCGGTGAATCCCGAAACGAACTCGTTGAAGATGATGGTCTACGACACCGACGTCGACAACGTGCAGTTCGGCGTTGCCGCGGATTCGGGCGGAAGAAAAGAGCAGGCCGACCACGGCTTCACCGACAAGACGATTCTCTACATCTTTCAAATGGCCCACAACGGCACCCGTGCGCCGGAAGACCGCTACGTGGGAGAGTTCGTCATCAGCGGCTTGATCGAAACGAACATCCCGCTGAAGCCGGCTCGTCCGCTGACGCCTGCGCAATGGGACGCTTTGAGACAAGGAAGCTCGCAGTGGGTCGTCTACGATAAGATGCCGCTCGACTCGCGCGATTTGTTCGTCGGCTATACCGATGAAGAGATCCAGCAGCGCGTGCCGGCCGCCGTCGCCGCCGAATACATCAACGACAATCAAAAGCCGACCGAAGCGGTGTTGAACGACGAACACTTGAAGCAGTACGTCGAGGAAGACAAGGCGAGCAAGACGAAGCGCTTCCTCCGCCCGCTTCGCGACTACGATCAGATCTTCCGTACCGGTGCGGTTAGTTTGGCCGACATGGTCGACAAGCTCCAGATCTTGAAGAAGGAAAAGGAATACGCCGACCGCGGCAAGGAGAACGCCGAGAAGATCCTCACGGCGCTCGATGCGCGTAAAGTGAAGTTGGAAGCGGAGAAGGCCGTCGTCGAGGCGGAGCTCGCGGTCATTAAAGAGCACAGCGAAAAGCTGACGGCTGCGGTCGAGCAAATGAAGCAAGAGTTGTCCCGTTTGCTGGCGGATCATAAGCGCCGCAACGAACCGCCGGCCGCCGGCGGCAAGACCGCCGCGGTTCCGTCGCCCGCTGCCGGCGCTTCGCTACGGTCGAACTAATTCGAGCCCGCGCGAAACGAAGACGGAGAGCGGAGGCGGGCATGGTCGTCGAGGCCGGTCGCAAATAACGGAGTGAGGCGTCGACAGTCATGGGATTAGACAATCGCGACTATGCTCGCGACACCGAGCGAGGCTTTCAGCTTCATGCTCCGCAGACGATGATCGGCACGCTGATTCTGGTCAATGTCGCCGTCTGGGTGCTCGACATGCTGGCCGATGGCCGGATCTCGCAAACGATGGCCCTTTCGACCGACGTGCTGCGCCGGCCGTGGAACTGTTGGCAACTTCTGACCTACGGCTTCCTGCATAGTCAGACCTCGCTGCTGCACATCGTCGGCAACATGTTCGGGCTTTGGTTCTTCGGCTCCGATCTCGAAAACATTTACGGCAAGCGCGAGTTTCTCAGGATCTATCTCGTCGCCATCGTCATAGCCGGGCTCGCTTGGCTCGGGATCGAAGCCATGAGCGGCGGCGGTCGGGTCTCGATGGTCGGCGCGTCGGGAGCCGTAACGTGCGTCACCGTGCTGTATGCGTTGCGCTACCCGTATCGCACGATCTTAGTTATGGGCATCCTGCCCGTTCCGGTCTGGCTGCTCGCCACGCTGTTCGTCATGCAAGATATGGCGGGCGCTTATCGCAACGTGCATGGAGCCGGCAACGGCGTGGCCTATGTGGCCCATCTCGGCGGCGCGGGGTTGGCTTTGTTCTACTTTCATTTCGGCTGGAACTTCGGCCGTTGGGTGCCGCAAAAGCTCGCGCTGCCGTCGCTCCCGAAGATGTTCGCTCGAGGGCCGAAGCTGAAGTTGCACGAACCCACGGTCGAGCAACCCCCGAGCTTGGAAGCGGAGATGGATCGGATCTTGGTGAAGATCAACGAGACCAGCTTCGATAGCCTTACGCCCGAAGAGCGTCGCACGCTCGAACGCGCCAGCGCGCGCTTCCAAAAACGCCGCCAGTAAGTCGTGCCGGCGGTCAACAGAGCGACTCAACTATGCCGGACGAAACTCCCCACGCTTCGCGTCGCGATCTATTGAGGGGGGCACTCGCCGCTTCGCTCGCCGCCGCCACGACCACGAACGGCGTTTCGGCAACCGGCGATACCGTGTCGGCAGCGGCATCGCAACCGTCGAATCCGATCGTCGCCGAGAACAAGCTCCCCGGCAGCCGCGATTGGCAACTGACGCGCGTGCGCCTCGATAAGTCGGGCGGCTATCGTTCGCCTGCGATCGAAGGCTACTGCTCGCGGCAGAGCGTGAAGGCCGGCGAGAAGATCGAGTTCAAAGTCAGCACGTCGCCGGCTGCGAAGTTTCAGATCGAGATCTTCCGCATGGGCTACTACGCCGGCCTCGGCGCTCGGCGCATGACCGTGCTCGGCCCGTTCGACGGCACGCCGCAACCGGTGCCGGAGGTGGGCGCAGCGCGGCTTCGCGAATGCCGTTGGACGACGAGCGCCGAACTCACGATCCCTGCCGATTGGACGAGCGGCGTCTATCTCGGTCGCCTCACCACGCTTACCGAGAGCGGCGGCTCCGGCTATTGGCAGAGCTACGTCGTCTTCGTCGTGCGCGACGATCGCAAAGCCGGCCTCCTCTTTCAAACGAGCGACAATACCTGGCAAGCCTACAATCGCTGGCCCGACGACTATTCGCTCTACACCGCGCCGGGCGGCGCGCATGTGCCCGGCGTTTCGGTATCGTTCGATCGGCCGTATGCGAGGTACCCGCAAATCGTCGAAGCGCCACAGTCGGTCGGCTCGGGCGAATTTCTATTGTGGGAATTTCCGCTTTGCTATTGGCTCGAGAAGCACGGCTACGACGTGACGTACTGCGCCAACATCGACATGCTCGAGGCCGCTCAACCGCTCCGTGCGAAGGCCGTCCTCAGCATCGGCCACGACGAGTATTGGGATCTGCGGCAATTCGAGACCTTGCAGAAAAGCGTTGCGGCGGGAGTGAGCATTTTGTTTCTGTCGGCGAACACGGCGTACATGGTTTCGCCGTTCACTCCCAGCGCCGACGGCCGTGCCGATCGCGTCATCACGCGCACCGCCAGCTTCGGCCCGATGTCGGAGCTCGAGACGAAGGCTTACGGCCACATGATGGGTCCGTTTCCTTCCGCCGGGCCGGATGAAGCCACGCTCATCGGCGCGCGGACGACGGTGCCGTTCAACGGCTGCGGCGATTGGGTTTGCGCGAAGCCCGAGCATTGGGTCTTCGCCGATTCGGGGATGCAGCGCGGCGATCGGATCCCCGGCCTGGTCGGTTGGGAGTACCACGGCGACCCCGCCGACATCGCGGGGCTCGAAGTCGTCGGGGAAGGAACCGTACTCTCGGGCGGCACGAAACCGGGACATTGGGTCGCTACAATTTACCCAGGCCCGCACGGCAACTTCGTCTTCAACGCTTCGACCATTTGGTGGGCCCAAGGACTCGCGACTCCCCCCGGACACATGCTACCTTGGTCGCATTGGTCGCGACCGCATGGTCCCGACGATCGGGTCGAACGGATCACGCACAACTTGCTGCGCCGCGCGCTCGGATCGTCGAGCTAAGCGCGAGTCGCCCGTCTTATTGCGCGCGGTCCGTTTCGTTTACTTGGCGGAAGATGATCTCGAGCGAGCCGATCTCCGAAGCTTCTTCGATCGCCGCAGAGCCGGCTCTGGCGCCGTCGTCGAAAGGCGAAGCCGCAAACGGTGAAGCCACGAACGGCGAAAACGAAATTCAGCGAACCACGAACCAAGAACCACGAACCAAAAGCTCGCGCCGCATGGCGATCTTGCTCGGCCTCGTGTTGGCGGGTGTCGTCGTCGCGGTCTTCTACCCGACCCTCGGCTACAAGCTGCTCACCTGGGACGACGATCAGCACATCACCGAAAACCGGTATTTCAACCCGCTGACATGGATGAACGTGCTCCACTTTTGGGGCTACTCGCACATCTATTTGTACATCCCGGTGAGCTACAACTTCTATGCCTTCGAGGTTTGGATCGCGGGCTGGTTTCCGAGCGCCGATCCCGCCGATAAGTTCAACCCCGCCGTGTTTCATGCCGGAAACTTGTTGCTGCATCTCGGCTGCACGCTCTGGGCCTATCGCCTGATGCTGCGGTTCGTGCGTTATGCGCCCGCGGCTCTGTGCGGAGCGGCGCTGTTCGCCGTTCATCCCTTGCAGGCCGAGAGCGTCTGCTGGGTCGGCGAAACGCGCGGGACGCTCGCCACGTTCTTTTCGTTTGCGGCGATCTGGTTTTATTTGAATCGTGTCGGAGTCGATCCCGAAGCAGGCATCTTCGCCGCACGGCCTTACACGCCCCCGACGACGCGAACTCGCGACGCCGTGTTCGCGTTTCTACTTTACGGCTTGGCGCTATTGTCGAAGCCGTCGGCGTCGTCGCTGCCGTTGTTGGTGTTCGTCATCGACGTCGTGTTGCTGCGGCATTCTTGGAAGCAGTCGCTCCTGCGACTCGCGCCGTGGTTCGTCGCCGGTGCCGTGATCATGGGCCTGACCAAGTATTATCAGCACAACGACATGATCTATTGGGCCTCGATCAAGCCGTGGTATCAGCGACCGTTCGTGGCGGGGGATGCCTATGCGTTTTATCTCGGCAAGCTCCTCTGGCCGTTCGATCTCGGCTTCGACTACGGTCGCACGCCGCACTACGCCGGCGAATCGCGCATGTTCTATCGGGCTTGGCTGGCGCCGCTGCTGCTCGTCGTCGCTTCGATCGCGCTGCCGCGCCGCCGCATTTGGCTCGGAGCGTATGGATTGTTTCTCGTCGCGCTGTTGCCGGTCTCGGGCATCGTGCCGTTTATCTACCAGTCGATCTCGACCGTCGCCGACCGATATATGTATGTGCCGATGTTCGGGCTCGGGCTGCTGCTCGCGGCGTGGATCGCTTCGCGCCGCTCGCCGGTCGTGCCGATGGCGGTAACGGCGCTCGTGCTCGGGTTCTTCGCGCAGCGGACGATCGAACAATGCGAGACCTGGCGCGACGATTGGGCTCTGTATACCAACGGTTTGCGCGTCAACCCGGCCAGCTATATGTCGCACCTGAATCTCGGCAATCGCTATAAGGATGCCGGGCACTACGAAACGGCGATCGAGCAATATCGGGGCGTCCTCGCGATTCGCTACGACTACGCGTGGGCCTACCTGCACATGGGCACCTGCTACGCCAAGCTCGAAAACTACGAACAAGCGATCAAGCAACTCGATACGGCGATCAGACAAGACCCTAAGTTCGTCGAAGCGCAGATCGCACTCGGCGAGGTGTATCTGATACAAGGCCGTGAGGAAGACGCCGAAAAGTGGTTCCGCGAAGCGTTGAAATCGGCACCGGATGAATCGAATCCGAATCTCAAACTCGGTGAGTTCTTGCTCGACAAGAGTCGCAAGACGGCCGACGGAAGCTCTAAGGCCTCTTACCTGCAAGAAGGAAAGCAAGACTTCGAAGCAGGGCTGAAGATTGCGCCGGATGCGGAGTCGCACCGTCGCTATGGACGGGCGCTTGTCGGAGCCGGAGAATTTGCCGCAGGGACCGTGCAACTAGAGAAGGCGGTTGAGTTGTCTCCCGACAATGCGAAAGCGCTCGCCGATCTCGGAAGCAGCTATCTCTCGGCCGGCAAGATTGCGCTCGCCGTGGAAATGAGCGAGCGAGCGGTGCGCAGCGATCCGAACTCGGTAGACGCCCGGGCGAATCGGGCTCTCGCGCTCGCCGCAGCGGGAAAGACTCATGCGGCCCGGGTGGAATATGAGCGAGCTCTCAAGCTGCTCTCACCGGGCTCCGCTCGCGCCGCCGAAATCCGCAAGGCGATGCAAGAGCTTAAGTGATCGGGCTCGGTGCTTTCAATCGATCCCCGACCTCCGAACCTCGGCCTCGGCGCTCTACTTCTTCAACATCCCTTTGATCGGCTCGCGCAGATCTTCCGGCAGCTTATCGAGCTCGTTTTCGGAAACTTCCCATTTGTCTTTGCCGCGCGAAACCGAAACCTTAGCCGGCTCGTTGCCGTTGCGGAAAATGACGATGTTCGCACCGTCCGGCAAAGCGGCATTGCCGGGCATCAAAACTCCCGGCCCGAACAACTGCATCCTCAGCGGTTGGTTCTCGCCTTGTTGCACGCGTTTGATCCACTCTTGGATCCGCTCGGCATCCCCGTTGGGTAGCTGATTGCGCATCGCTTCCAGTTGCGCTTGAAGTTGTCGAGCGTAGGCTTGGTGCTGTTGCGGATCGAGCGCGGTGCCCGTTTGAGGAAGGCCTGGTTGAGGCAGGCCGGCACGAATGGATAAATCTCCCTCCGGGCGCTTCGCAGGCACGACCGTCACCGCTTGCGTTTTCGCAACGCGGACGATCTCGAGCTTCAGCCCGGCGCCGTTGCCGTCTCCGGCTTGATCGACGGCCAGCATCAGAGTTGCGAGATCCACGGCCGGTTTGCCCTCGATCGTCGCAAGGACGTCGTGGACTTTCAGGCCGGCTTTGTCGGCCGGGCTTTCGGGCATCACGCGCACCACGACCAGCCCGACGCCGTCGGCCAACCCGAGCTGCGCACGGAGCGTAGGATCGGCAGGCACGCACATCGCACCGATCCAAAACGGGCTCACCCCGCGCCGGTCGCCGGCGCGCAACGGCAGCACCCGTTGCAAGTCGCGCGGCGAATCCGAACGCGGTTCCTCACTCACCCTCTCCGACGGCTTCTCTTCCGACTTAGTTGCCTCGGGCTTGTTCGTGATGTCGTCGGCAGACGCCGTGCCGCTGGAGAGGAGCGCACAGCTGAAGATGCCGACCCAGAGCCGCTTCATACCCGAATCTCCGCTATGGGAAGGCTTACTATTGAAAAGCTTGGTTGCCGAGCGGCCGAATCTCGACTTGCTCGACGGGCACGACCACGCGGCGACCATCGCCGAGCGTGATCGGCATCAAGCGCCGTTCCCGCACCACGCGATTGCCGTTTTGCTCCAATGTCTTGACCATCTCGGGCGTCAACTGTTGCCCGATTTGCCCGAAGAGCGCTTCGTTCATTTTGTCCGGCTCGATCAACGGCACGTCGACCACGCGCTGCTCCCCGCCGGGACCGGGAGCGACGACCAGCCGCACGTTCTCCGAACCACGCCCGGAGTTCGCATAAGCCGGCGCACCGGCAGGCAACTGCGGATCGCTCTGCCGGGCGACGGGCACGTACGTTTCCTTATTCCACCGACCGTTCCACTGCGGATAGATGACCGCGATCAACACCCCTGCGGCCAGCACGCTGGGAACCCACACGGAGAGACCGTTCCAAGTCTTGCGGGCCAAGCTTGCGGGCTGGATCCTCGAATCGCTCGTCGTCGAGCTTTTCGGCGTCGCAGGGGCCGGCTCGGTAACGACCGCGCGGGCTTCGAGCTTCCAGGCTTGCGCTTCGAGAAACGCCAACGCACACCGACGCCAACCGTCGGGCGAGTGCTCGAGCCGTAAGAGGATCGCGCGCCGTTCCCCTTCGTTCAGTTCGCCGTCGACCAAGCGGTCGAGCGTGCGTTGATCTTCGGGCGTTAAGAGGTCTTCGTTCATAGCCTAACCCTTGCTTCGAAACGGCATCGTAACTCTCGACCCATCGTTCTCGATTCGCATCTAACTCTCGACCACCTGGAGCTCGGCGAGCGCGGCACGCATCTTCGCTCGAGCTCTGTGCAATCGTGTCTCCACCGCGCTATGGCTGATTCCGAGTCGCGCGGCGATTTGATGGTATCCCCAATCTTCGACGTACTTCAGCAACAAGATTTCCGCATCGCGCGGCGGCAATTGCTTCAGCGCGACGCGGATCAATTGCCGCCGCTCGTCTCCCAATAACCAGTCGAGCGGATCTTCGCAGCGTGCTTGATCTTCGCTCGGTCGGATGCGCTCGGCATAGCGCTCGACGAGCTTCCGCTTCCGGCCCATCTTGCGACGATAAAGCAGCGACTGCGTGACCGCCAAGCGATAGAGCCAAGGCCCGGTCTTCGCCGCGTCTTGGATCGGCGCTTTCTGACGCACGGCCGCGAGCGACACTTCTTGCAGCACTTCTTCCACTCCTTGGCGTTCACCAAGCCGCGCCATGACGACGCAGCGTAGCCAACGGTCGTGCCGGGAGAGCTCGGCCGACCAATCAATCGCCGGTTGTGGAGTGGGGAGTGCCATCGAAGAAGTTTTCCCGTCGTCGTCCGTCGGAGGGATAGTTACCGCTGCGGCGCAGAATCTTGCCTAAACAATTTCGGCAACGCATAAACCATTGCTACGGCGAAAGTTAGCATAAGAAGTGGGGCGGCGAGCCGGCGCCGATTTTAGCTTATACGCAGCCGGCTGTCGCATAGTTCCGCACGGCTACGAATTGTCTCGGGCGAACGATTACAATTTCCAGCCGAGAGCACCGCCGCATGTGCGGCGGGCTAGGGAATGAAGAGCGTACGCCTTAAGGAATCTCGCTGCCATGTCTGCTGCTCGCTATTGGCTTTTGAAGAGCGAACCGGATTGTTTTTCGATTCAGCATCTCGCCGCCGCGAAAAACCAAACGACCTATTGGAGCGGCGTGCGCAACTATCAAGCGCGGAACTTCATGCGCGACGACATGCGCCCCGGCGACCAGGTGCTCTTCTACCACTCCAGCGCCGATCCGCCGGCCGTGGCGGGTACGGCGACGATCGTGAAGCCCGGCTATCCCGACCACACGGCGCAAGACTCGGCCGACGATCATTACGACCCGAAGCACACGGCGCTCAACCCGATCTGGTACATGGTCGACATCAAGCTCGACGAGATCTTTCCGCGCGTGCTGCCGCTCGAAGAGCTGCGCGGCGTGGCGGCGCTTGCGCAAATGGAACTTCTCAAGCGCGGCTCGCGCCTTTCGGTGCAACCGGTAAGTAAAGCGGAGTACGACGCGATCGTGCAACTCGCGCATCGGAAAGGTCCCGCCACGGATGTAAAGAAGCCGTCGGTCGCTGCCGCCAAGACGACGACGAAGCCCGTGAAGAAGCCTGCCGGTCGCAAAGGATGAGCCCGCCCGATCGCCTCGCTTGGATCGACGAAGAATTGCGCGGGCTCGCGGCTGCGGACCTTGATCGGCATCTCCGCACGCATGCAGGTCCGCAGGGGGCTGAGTTACGCATAGCCGACTGTAAGTTCATCAACTTCGGCTCGAACGACTACCTCGCCCTCGCAGCCGATCCACGTCTCGCCGCCGCTGCCGCTACGGCGGCCGAGCGCGAAGGGTGGGGGAGTGGTGCGAGTCCGCTCGTCGTCGGGCATGCGGCATCGCACGCGTGCTTGGAGCAGCTGCTCGCCGAGTTCGAAGAAACCGAAGCAGCGCTCTTGTTTACGACCGGCTACGGGGCGAACGTCGGTACGATCACCGCTTTGGTCGGTCGAGGCGATGTCGTCTTCAGCGACGCGCTGAACCACGCGAGCATCGTCGATGGTTGTCGATTGTCGAAAGCCGAAGTTCGCGTCTATCCGCACGGAGATGCTGCGGCGCTCGAAGCGATGTGCGCCGACGCCGCGAAGTTTCGGCGCAGGTTGATCGTCACGGACGGCTTGTTCAGCATGGACGGCGATTTCGCCCCGCTCGGAGCACTCGCCGAAATCGCCGACCGGTACGACTGCATGCTCGCCGTCGATGAAGCGCATGCGACCGGTGTTTTCGGGGCGGCAGGTCGAGGCTCTTGCGAGGCGTTCGGCATCGAAGATCGAGTCGACGTGCGAATCGGCACGCTGAGCAAAGCGCTCGGCAGCATCGGCGGCTTCGTCGTCGGTCGGCGTTCGCTCATCGAGTGGCTCGTCAATCGAGCTCGGCCGTATGTATTCTCGACCGCGCTCCCTAGCGCCGCCGCAGCGGCTTCCGCGGCGGCAGTGGAGATCGTGTGCAAGGAGCCCGAGCGGCGCCGCGAATTGCTGGAGCGAGCCGAGGGCTTACGGCGCGCGCTCGCCGCCGCTGGTTGGGATATCGGACCATCGGCAAGTCAGATCGTTCCGCTCATGACCGGCTCCGCGGAACGGACGCTGCATCTCGCCGCGGCGCTTCGCGAGGCGGGCTTTCTCGTCCCGCCGATTCGGCCACCGTCGGTCCCTGCCGGAGCGTCGAGGCTGCGGCTGAGCCTGAGCTTCGGGCACACACCGGCGATGATCGACGAACTACTTGCCGCACTCCGGCGCGTGCGCTAGCGCTAGAGCCCTTTGCGGTAGTGCAATTGCAATTGCTTGGCGATCGAAACATCGTGCGGCGTAATCATCGGTCGCTCGAGGGGCAAGCCGCCGCGCTCGATTTGCCGAATCACCGCCTCATGCGGTTTCCAATCCAGCTCGCCGAGTTTGCGAATCGTGCCGAGTTCTTCTCCCGTCACGTCGCGAAACGCTTTAAAGATGAGCTCCGAGCAGTAGATCTTCTCGTCGTCGAATTCGTAATGAATATCGTACGGTTTGCCGAGCTGCTTACGTGCCGCTTGGACGACCGCGTCGATTTTGGGCGAATACTTTTCGTCGAACCGATAGACGGCGAAACGATTACCCCGGCCGTTGTAGATCCAGGGGTCGAGCCTTGTCTCGACGACCACGGGGCCCGTCGCTTCGATGACGACCCAAGCGCCACCCTTATCGGCCACGATACCGCAATGCGAATACGGCGACTTGCTCGCCCCTTCGATCGCGTCGACCAAAGCGTTGTGCGGCAACGATTGAAACAGAATATCGCCGACGCGCGGCTCATAGTCGCCGCGCGGGGTTTTCGAGTCGCGCTCGTTGCAACCGCTGAGCGCGAAACAGCAAAGCGCCGCGAATAGTAGCCGAGTGAACGTCATGATCGCACAATCGTACGGGAATGCCGGGATCGTCTATTTCGCGTCGACTTATTTTGCATCGTCGCGCGCAAACCACATGACGTGTTGCCAAGGCAAGCCGTCGAACTGCTCGACGAGCTTGAAGCCGTTTGGCGGCAGTTCCTTGAGGATCTGTTCCTTGCTCATCTTGTGTTCCATCTTGATCGGCACTTTCGGATCTTCCATGCGGAACTCGACGAGCACCAGTCTCCCGTCGGGCTTGAGCGCCTTGCGCATGGCCCGCAGCATCTGCTCGGGATGCGAGAACTCATGGTAGACGTCGACGCAAATAATCAGATCGCATGAATCGGCCGGCAGCAACGGATCGACGACCGTGCCTAAGATCGGCTTGACGTTCTTCAACCGCTCCGCCGCGGCCCGCTCGTTGAGCAAGCTGAGCATCTCGGGCTGGATGTCGACCGCGTAGACGAGTCCCTTCGGCCCGATGCGCTTGGCGACTCGGAGTGTGTAGAAACCGTTGCCGCAGCCCATATCGCAGATAACTTGGTCGGGCTTCAGCTTGAGCTCGCGCATGAGCTTCAAGCAGTCTTCTTCGCGGTCGCGCGATTCGCGGGTCAGCCAGTCGGCTCCGGCGTAGTGCATCGTCTGCGCGATCTCGCGCCCCTTATATTCATCGAGGGCCGGCGGAATCTTTTCGGCGACTTGGGCCTGCGCCGGCAGAGCGGCGAATACGGAAAGTCCGATGACAAGCAGCGAGCGAAACATCGAAGCCTCATAAAATAAGCGAGCGAAGCGGCGTTCATGCGTTCGGTTCATCATGCGGGTCTGCGAACGGCGAGGCAAGAGTCTCGGGAGCGAATTGCGTCGCCTTGCCCGGTTTGCTCCCGGGCGGATACCATGATACGGGTCTCTTCGTTCGGTTCCCGGAATTCGGAACGCTCGTCTTATGCCGCGCCGCAACTTGCATATTCTGTTCCTGATCTTCGTGGTGTCGTTCGTCTGCTACCACCGGGCCGACAGCGCGCATCGCAGTCGCTACGGTTCGATGTTCGACACGTTCGTTACGGCGCTCGGCGATATCAAAGACCGTTATCTGTATGAAGTCGACGAGCGCAAGCTCTTCGAGGGAGCGATGGACGGGCTGGTCGAAAAGCTCGGCGATCCGTATTCCGGCTACCATGGAGAGTCGGAAACGAAGGAGTTTCGGGAACAACTCGGGCAAGAATTCGGCGGCATCGGCGTCGAGATTACCTTGGATCGAGAAACGAAGATCCTGTCGGTGTTGAGTCCGCTCGTCGGTTCGCCGGCATACGAAAACGGCATGATGGCCGGCGATAAGATCCTGAAGATCGGCGACAAGGAAACAAAAGGCTTCACCACCCACGACGCGATGCGGCTGTTGCGCGGCAAGCCGGGAGAGATCGTGAAGCTCACGATCTTGCATCAAGGAGAAACCGAACCGAAAGAGATCGAGATTCGTCGCGCGATCATCAACGTCGACAGCGTACTCGGCGATCGACGTTCGCCCGACGGCAAATGGGACTACACGCTCGCAGCCGATCCGACGATCGGTTACATCCGGATCGCGCACTTTGGCGAAAAGACGATCGAGGAACTACGCAAAGCGCTCGAGCAATGCCGCGACAAACACGTGCGCGGGCTCGTGCTCGACATGCGCAACAATCCAGGCGGTTTACTGACGGCAGCGAATGAAGTCTGCGATCAGTTTATCAAGCAAGGGGTGATCGTAACGATCCGCGAGCGCGGAGGCCGGGAACGAGAGCGTTATGAAGCGACCGGCGCGGCTCCCTATCCGGATCTGCCGTTGGCCGTGCTCGTCAACGGCGACAGCGCGAGCGCCAGCGAAATCGTCGCGGCGTGTTTGCAAGACAACCAGCGGGCCATCGTCGTCGGCACGCGAACGTTCGGCAAAGGGACGGTGCAAACTCCCATCGAGCTCGAAGGGGGCAAGAGCCTGTTGCGACTCACCATCGCCAGCTATTGGCGGCCGAGCGAAAAGAATATCCATCGCCGACCCGACGCCAAGGAAGACGAGGAGTGGGGCGTACAACCTTCGCCGGGCTATGAAGTGAAGCTCGATGAGAAAACGGAGTTGACGATGATGCAACGCCGCCGCGATCGCGACATCGTCCATCGGCCAGGCGAAAAGCCGCCGCTGACGAAACCGAGCGCCACGCCGAGCGCGACTCCGAATGCCACACCTCTCGCCGTGCCGAGCGCTACGGCATCGCCGCCGCTGCCGTCCGGGGCACCTTCCGCGACTCCGTCGGCCGCGAAACCGGTTGATGGAAAGCCAGCCGATGCAAAACCGGCGGTTGAGCCCGCGATCGATGCCATTAACGCCGATCCGCAGTTGCAGAAGGCGGTCGATGCGCTACGGGAACAGATCGCGAAACCGCAAGCGGGGTAACGGCTGCGATGGTGGGGCCGGTGTCGTCGTGTTTGACTGACCCCCGACCTCCGACCCCTGGCCCCTTCCTCTATTCTCCCACTTCCACGACCGCTTTGATGACGCCGGTTTCCGGTTTCACGTACGATGGGAAGACATCGATTAAGTCTTCGAACTTCGCTCGGTGCGTGATCCAAGGTCCGGTGTCGATCTTACCGGCCTCGATCAACTGGATAATGTTCGAGAAGTCGGGCGAGAGTGCGTTGCGGCTGCAAAGCAGAGTCCCTTCCGGTCGATGAAAAAGCGGATGCCGGAACTTCACCTCTTCGGTGGTGATGCCGACGAAGACGAGCCGGCCGCCGTGGCAAATGAGCGTGAACGCATTCGACATCGAGGCTACGCTGCCCGAGGCGTCGATGACGACGTCGGGCAGATGGCCGTCGGTCAGTTCGCGCAGTTCTTTCTCCAGGTTTTCGCTCGGCTTCAGCGTGTGTTCGATCCCCATCGTGCGTCGGCAGAATTCGAGTCGGCCGTCGTTCACGTCGAGCACGATCGTCTTCGCGCCGGTGAGCTTCACGAACTCGAGCGTCGCTAAGCCGATCGGCCCGGCACCGATGATGAGGCACGATTCGTCGGCCTTCAGCGCCGACCGTTCGACGGCGTGGTAGCCGATCGCCAACGTCTCGACGAGCGCGAGTTGCTCGAAGGCCAGCTTCTTCGAGATGTGCAACTTGCGGGCAGGGACGAGAAAATAAGGCCGCAATCCGCCGTCGCAATGGACCCCGAGCGTTTGATGCTTCTCGCAGCAGTTGTTGCGACCGCGCAAGCAGGCGTAGCATTTGCGGCAATTGATATACGGCTCGACCGCGCACCGATCGCCGGGCCTCACGTTCGTCACGTCGCTGCCGACCTCGACGACTTCCACGCCGAGCTCATGGCCGGGAATGCGCGGATAGCTGAAGAACGGCATCTTACCGAGATAGCCGCTCAGATCGGTTCCGCAAATGCCGACGTTGTGTACCCGCACGAGCGCTTCGTCGGCGGCGGGCTTCGCAGGCTCGGCGATCTCGATGCGCTGCCAATGTTTCGGTTCGGCGAGTTGGAGAGCTTTCATGGGCGTGCGTAGAAAAGGGAGAAGTCGGAAACTAGAAACCAGAAAAGGAACGTAGTCGCTATCGAGACCGTGGCCACGCTTGCGATTTCGCGGGCCAGCCGCTGCGGAGCGCAAAGCCGCTAGAGCGGATCGTTATTCTCCGGCCGGCCTTCGATGTAAAACCAGTTGTGAATCGGCTGGAGGATCTCCAACGTATCGGCCAGGAGCTTTCGGTCGATCGGCTGTTCCGACCACTGGACCCATTTGCGCACGTTCGCCGGATTCGCCGAGCCGACGACGCAGGTCGTCAGGTCTTCGTTGTCGATCGAATACTGGAGCGCCAGCTGTGCGATGTCGATGCCGTGCTTCGCGCAATGGTCCGAGGCCCGTTTTGCGCAGTCGCGCACCTCGGGCGTGGCCTTGTGCCATTTCGGGAGCGGCTGGTTCGTGAGCAGGCGGGCGGAGAACGGGGCGGCGTTCATGATGCCGACGTGCTTCGATTTCAAGTACGGCACCAAGTCCGCGAGCATCGTGTTTTGCAGCGTGTAATGGTTGTACGATAAAATGACATCGAGCTCGGCATGATCGAGCACATAGCGAAACATCTTCATCGGATAGCCGCTGACGCCGATGAACCGCACTTTCCCTTGATCGCGAATCTTGCGGAGCGCGGGAAGCGTCTCTTCGACGATCTGGCTCATTTCAACGAACTCGAGGTCGTGGCAGAGCATGATATCGAAATGGTCGACTCCCAAGCGATGCAAACTGACGTCGACGCTTTCGACGACCCGCTTGGCGGAGAAATCGAAATGCGCGGCATCGTAGCGCCCGAGCTTGGTGCCGAGATAATAGCTCGAGCGCGGGACGTCGCGCAGGGTGAGCCCGAGCAAGACCTCGCTCATGCCGCGACCGTAGAAGGGCGAGGTGTCGATGAAGTTCATGCCGAGATCGAGCGCCGTATGCACGCTTTGCATCGCTTCGTTGATGTCGACGCCGCGAAACTCGGCGCCGAGCGACGAGGCCCCGAAGCTGAGCCAAGAGAGATCGAGCCCTGTACGACCGAGCGGACGAAACTTCATACGGCTTCGGCTCCGAATACGAAGGAGAGAGGGTGCGGCAGGCCGGTGAGGCGCGTGATCCGCAGAGGGTGAATCTACCGCGCCGGCCACGTCCGTCTACGGCAAAAGAGCCGCACCTTCGCGACGCCGGCGAGCGGGGCCGGGATTGCTATAATGCATCGCCGGATGCTTGCGCGAGAGGTGCATACGCCGCGATCCGGTGTGTCTGCGAAATCGCAAGCGAAGAGCGGTCTCGATAGCGACTCGGTTCCTTTTCTGGTTTCTAGTTTCTGACTTCTGCCTTTCTTAGCGCCTCATGCACCAGCGTACGCTTACCAAGCTCATCATCCTCGGCGTTCTCGGTTGGGGGGCGTTTCATGCCGTCGGGGCATACCGATTGAATCACAATCCGTCTCGCGCCGCGGTCGTGTTTGCCTGTACATTGCTGTTTCTCGGGTGTTGGCTGGCCGTGTTACGCGTGAGTAGCAGGCGCGTGGCTCGACGCAAGCTGGATGAAGCGCAGGATTAAGAATCACGAGTCTCGGGAGTTTTCGACATGCGTCTCGTTCCGCTGGTGATGTTGCTGTCGTCGATGTCGGTCTTTGCCGCGCGCGGGGCTGCGCCGGTCGAAAGGGATACGCCGCCGAAGATCGAGCGCACGGAGAAGAAGCCCGAAGGGTGGCGGCTATTGATCGATCAGCGCTTGCTCTCGGGAGAACATGCCGAGCTCGGTCGCCGCGCCGAGCGATTGCTGGCCGCGAATCTCTATGAGTTGAGCGAGATCATGCCTGCCGACGCGCTTGCCAAGCTGCGCGCGGTGACGATCGTCGTCGATCTCGATCATGGCCGGCTCACCAATATGCAGTACCATCCCGGCGCCGGTTGGCTCAGCGATCATGGATACGATCCGAAGTTGGTGAAGATGGTTCACATTCCGGCCGCCGGTCGGTTCGTCGACCTGCATCATCGGCGCGTGCAACCTTGGTGCGTGTTGCATGAGCTGGCCCATGCGTACCACGACCAGGTTCTCGGTTTCGACCACGCCGAGGTGCGCGCGGCCTACGATTCCGCCAAGCAGGCCGGCATCTACGACAAGGTGCTCCACATCCAAGGGAACACGACGAAGCACTACGCCCTCACGACTCCGATGGAATACTTCGCCGAGTTGTCGGAAGCGTACATCGGCACGAACGATTTTTATCCCTTCGTCCGTAGCGAGCTCAAGCTGCACGACCCGCGCGCTTATGCGCTGTTGGAAAAGCTTTGGGGTAAACTGCCGTAAGCTAATCAATCGCGCGCGTCTCCTTTTCCGTTTCTCGCAAACTCGTTTCCTATGCCACTCTCTGCGCTCACGACTCCGACCACCGATCCCACGCCGATCTTCGAGCACTTCCGCGGCTCTTACGGCAGTGAGTTGCTGACGGCCGCCGTGGCGCATTTCAACCTCTTCGAGCATGCCGCGGCGCAGCCGAGCAGGCCCGCGGAACTGGCCGCGAAGCTCGGTCTGGCGGCTCGTCCGGCCGTCGTGCTGTTCACGGCATTGCGTGCGATGAACTTGCTCGAGCTCGACGGCGCTGGACGAATCTTGCCGACGGTCGTTGCGCGCGAACATCTCATGGCCGGTGGTTCGTTTTACGTCGGCGACTATCTCGGCCTCGCCGCGGAAGCGCCGGGCGTCGTCGGGATGGTCGAACGACTCCGCACGAACCGACCCTACGGCGTTGCGCCGCCATGCGAACCGGCTCTGCCGACGGCGAGCGCCGGCGACGGTGCCGCGTTTATTTATCGCGAGGGAATGCCGTCGGCAATGGAGCAAGAAGCGTCGGCTCGGCATCTGACGCTTGCGCTCGCCGGTCGGGCAAAGAACGTCGCTCCGGCCGTCGCCGCGCAGTTGAACTTAGACGGCGCGAAGATCCTCTTAGATCTCGGCGGCGGCACCGGAATCTATTCGATCGCCTTGGTGCAGAAGAATCCCGAGTTGAAAGCGATCGTGTTCGACAGGCCCGAGGTGCTGAAGGTGGCTGCCGAGATGACCGCGGCGTATGGGGTGAACGAGCGGGTCGAGCTTGTGCCCGGCGATATGTTCGCCGATCCGTTGCCGACCGGCTGCGACGTGGTGTTGCTGTCGAACATCTTGCACGATTGGGACTTGCCGGAATGCACGACGTTGCTGGCTCGCGCCGCCGATGCGCTGCCGCCTGCTGAACAGGGAGCCGGACAGGGGGCCGGCGGGCGAATCGTGATTCACGACGTGTTCCTCAACGATGCCCTCGACGGCCCGTTGCCGATCGCCCTGTATTCGGCGGCCCTCTTCACGCTCACGGAAGGACGGGCCTACAGTGCGAACGAATACCGTGCGATGCTCCGGTCGATCGGCTTCACGGCCGGCGAGGTCGAGCCGACGGCGATCCACTGCGGTCTGCTGACCGGCACGCGGTAGAGCGAGTCTGCGAAACATAAATTCATTACAAATCGTTTTGTTTCGCGAGCGCGATGAGCTAAATTTACTTGCCGCTTCCGGCGAAAGTCGAACCTCCGGTTAAGAATCGAGCCGAGCATGTGTGCCGAAGAATACGAAGACGATTATCGTTCCGAGCTTGAAGACGACGCCGCGGACGACGGCTCGCAGGAAGCCGAGCACGAAGAAGTCGCACCCGAGCATGTGATCGAGCCGGAGCTGCAGCAGCCTACGCCGCGCACCGTGAAGCAGCGGATGGGCGTGCATGTGGTGCGCTGGATCCTTCTGCTGGTGTTGATCTTGGTGCCCGGCGGCCTGACGCTGCTCGGGAGAAACAGCCAAGCCAATTGGACGGCGCTGCGCGATCACGGCGTCGACGCGATCGCGCGCGTCGTAGGTAAGACGGCGCGCAAGACGGGAAAAAACGGGCACGCACCGCGGGCGAATTACGCCTATTTCGTCGACGGAATGCCGCATAACTTGAGCATCGATCTCTCCGATCATGAATATAACGAACTGCGGATGGGGACCGAACTGAAGGTGGCCTATCTGCCGGAGAAGCCCGGCGTGGCGAAGCCCCGCGCGACGCTCGATGGAGGAGGCACTTATGCGTCGGAAGCGATCGGGCTGTGGGTCGTGGCCGGTGTCGTAGCTTTGATTGTTTTAGGTGGCTTGATCTATGCCGAGCGGCTTCGTTCGCGACGACTCGCCCTCGCTCGCGACGGCACGGCGATCGCCGCCTCGACGCTCGACATCGCCCGAGTGTCGCTCAAGAAGAACAACACGCAATGGAAGATCGCTTATACGTTCGAGCATCAAGGGGAGACGCTGGAAGGGAAGGCGACGCTGGAGCAGAAGGTCGTTCAGCCGCTGCTGACCGTAACCAACCCCGGCGCAACCGTGCTCTACGACCCTTACGACCCGCGACGCCACGAGCTGTATCTCGGGGTACAGCAATCGGTGACCGTCTTGAAGCGCGACCAGGGCATGTCGGGCTACGGAAACGGTTGACATCGGCAGAGCTCGCGGACCTGCGCAAGAGTGCCCGTTCGTCGGAGCGAGGACCGCGCCTCATGATTCTCCACGTCGACATGGACGCCTTTTACGCTTCGGTCGAAGAGCGCGACGATCCGTCGCTCGTCGGCAAGCCGGTCGTCGTCGGAGGGACGGCGGAAGGGCGCGGCGTCGTCGCGGCGGCCAACTACGAAGCGCGGAAATACGGCGTGCATAGCGCGATGGCGTCGTCCGTTGCGCGGCGGCTCTGTCCGCATGCGGTTACTTTGAAGCCGCGCATGGATCGCTACGCCGCGGAGTCGCGGAAGATTCGGACGATCTTCGAGCAATTTACGCCGCTGGTCGAGCCGTTGTCGCTCGACGAGGCGTTTCTCGACGTCACCGGCAGCGAATCGATCTTCGGTTCCTCGGCCGAGATCGGGCGGCAAATCAAACGCCGCATTCGCGCAGAGCTTGGGCTCGTCGCGTCGGTCGGCACGGCGCCGAATAAGTTTCTCGCGAAGATCGCGAGCGACGTCGGCAAGCCCGACGGGTTCGTGGAAGTCCATGCCGCCGGCGTGCAGGAGTTTCTCGATCCGCTTCCGGTCGGTCGGTTGTGGGGCGTGGGGAAGGTGACGGGGCAAGCGTTCGAGAAGATCGGCATTCGGACGATCGGACAACTCCGCTTGCTGTCGGCCGACTCGTTGACCACGCTGTTCGGATCGGCCGGCGAACACTATCGCCGCCTCGCGCACGGGATCGACGATCGGCGCGTCGTGCCGGACAGGGAAGCGAAATCGATCTCGAACGAAACGACCTTCGCCGCGGACATCGCCGAAATGGAACTGCTGCGGGCGTGGCTCGTCGAGCTCGTCGAACAGACGGCCCGACGTTTGCGCAGGCACTCGCTGAAAGGACGAACCGTCGATCTCAAGGTCCGGTTCGCCGACTTCAAGACGATCTCGCGCTCCGTCACGTTGCCGCAACCGACGAACATCACGCAAGAACTGCTCGACGCAGGCCTGGCACTGCTCACCGAACGCTTGCCGCCGCGGCACTTGCCCGTCCGGCTGCTCGGCTTCGGCGTGACCGGCTTCGACCATTCGGGCAGTTCGCAACGACAACTGTTCGACGAGCCGGATCGAGAGCGGCTGAAAAGTTTAGACCGGGTGGCGGACCAAATCGCGGCGAAGTTCGGCTCGGCGGCGCTGCGCCGCGGCACGCGCCCGAGCGACGAGTAAGCGCGCTCCCGACCACGAACTACGAACCAAGAACCACGAACGAGAATCGTCATGCAGATTTGGGTCGATGCCGATGCTTGCCCGACGATGATCAAGGAGTTGTTGTATCGCGCCGTGAAGCGGACGAAGGTGAAGCTGACGCTCGTCGCGAATCAATCGCTGCGGACGCCGAAGTCGGAATTCATCGACACGATTCTCGTGCCGTCGGGGATGAACATCGCCGATCGGAAGATCGTCGAACTCGTCGGACCCGGCGACTTGGTCATCACGGCCGACATTCCGCTCGCGGCCGATGTCGTCGCTAAGGGAGGCTTGGCGCTCGATCCGCGCGGCGAGCTTTACAGCGATGCGAACGTCGGGCAGCGCGTCGCGGTGCGGAATCTGTTCGATGGGCTGCGCGGCGAAGGGCAAATCATGGGAGGCCCTGCCAACTACACGTTGAAGGATCGACAGGCGTTCGCGAACCAACTGGACCGTTGGCTTGCGAAAGTTCCGAAGAGCTGAACTCGTCGGCAGGCTTAGTCGACGACCGTGAGGTTCGTTTCGGCGACGATGCGGCCTTCCCCTTCGCCATGCGTCGCGCGGACCATGAGCGGCATGTTGAACGGCCCGGCACCCCCGGCGAAACGGAGCTTGAGCACGGCGTCGTTCTCGCCGGCCGGCACGACGAACGGCTCCGACGTCAGGCCCATGATGTGCGGCGGCGGCAGGAGCTCGACTCGGATCGGGCCGTTGAGCCCGGCATCGCGATCGATCTTTACGTGGATTTCGGCCGGCATTTCCGAGGTCGGCACGATCGTCTCGGGCGTGAGCGTGAGGTTCATCCGGCCCGGCGCGATGATCAGCGAAAGCTGCTCGTTCTGATGCTGCGACGTAAAGCTCACTTTGTGCTTGCGACCGGTGCCGTCGTCGACGATGCCGACCAGCGTGACGACGCTCCGACTTGTGCGCGCGAGCTCCATCCACGGCGGAAGATAAACGGCATAGTCGAACGAGTCGACTCCCGGAGCGATCGTCATCTTGCGGCCTTGCACACCTTGCAGGTGCCGCATTTGTTTCTCGGCCAAGGCGACTTCGAGCGGGCCGGTGTAGCCGTTGCGCTCGATGTTGAAACGCTTGATGAACACGCTGCCGCGCGTGGCGAACGGCAAGCCGAACACGGCGACCGACTTGAACGGCGTCGGAATGCCGACGGCGAGCATGAGCCGCTGCTCGGCTGGATCGCCGAACTTCGTGGCGATGACGCGCGGGCCGGGTTGTTTGTTTTGCGGCGGTGCGATCTCCAGCGTAGCGACGGCCGTCTTCTCGACCCCTTCGTTTTCGACGACCATCTTTCCCTTTTCCAGCTTCTCGACGCGGCCGATCCTCGCCTTGCCTCGGATTAGAACGTTGCCGAGCTCGATCGGGGCCGCTTCCGCCGCTTGAAACGTGAGGTCGAGATCGTTGCGGCCTTTCGGGATCTGCTTCGCCGAAGCGGTGATGCCGACGGGTAGCCCCTCGAACTCGAGATCGACGGCCTCGGCGAAGCCACCCAAGCGTTCGAGCTTGAGCTTGAGCCTGCCCGACGCTCCGCGCAGCGCCGTGACGACATCGCTGCCGAACGTGAGTTGAAAGTCGGGAGCGGCGGCGGTGGTAACGTAGAGCCGATAGCCGAACTCCGGGCCGCCGCGCTGCGCCGAGCGTTCTTGAATCCGAACGCGGTACGTGCCGTCGGCCGGAGGGACGAAGCGAAGTTTGGAATCGGAATCGTTGCCGCTGAGGTCGTCGTTTTCGATCACGAGCTTGCCGGTTTCATCTTCGACCGTCAACACGGAATCGAGCGCCGAACCGAGTCGGCCGGCGCGGACTTCAAGATCGAGCGGCTCGGCCTTTTTGGCATCGAGCAGCCAGTAGTCGATGTCTCCCGGCGCGGCGATCCGTCCGTTGGCGACGGTCGGTGCGCTTAGCTTCGGCTGGCTCGACTTCCCTTGGTCGTTCGGTTCCGCCTCCCGTCGTTCTTCGTACATCGAGGTCTCGAACACGAGCGGATTCGTCACGGCGCCGGCGACGGCAAACGTGCCGTGAAACGCCACGCCGGCCTCGGCCGGAATCTTGAGCGGTTGAGCGACGCTGGGGACATTCACACCGACGAGTTCGATGTCGGTCGTCGCGCCCCGTTTGCCGCCGAGCGGGTACGTGCTGAAAACGTGCGGACGATCCGAGATGGTGAGGCGATAGACGTGCGTTTGCAGACCGAGATACGCGGCGTCGTAGATGCGGGCACGATAGGTTCCGTCGGCAGGGGGCGTGAAGACGATCAGCGGGTCTTCGTCGAAGTGATCGCCGGAGAGAGCCAGTCGGCGACCCGTGGCGTCGATGATCTCAAGCTGAGCGTCGAGCGGCGAGCCGATCCGCGCGGCGTTGACTTCGACCCGAACGGCGCGCCCTTTCTTGGCCGTGAACGACCACTCGTCGATGTCTTCGCGCGGGAAGACGCGACCGTTGATCGTCACAGGCATCGTGACGGCGACCGGGATCGGCGCGCCGTCGATCTCTTGCTCGATCACTTCCGGCTCGTCGCCGACGACGAAGCGCATCGCCGAAGTAATTCCTTGGCTGGAGGAGACCCGCCAGAGTCGCTCACCGACGGCGGCGTCTTTCGCGATCGGAAGCTTCGCGGCATACTCGCTCGGGTAATCTTCCTGACGTTGCGAATCGGGGAGCGGAATCACCGGCCCTTCGAACCAAATTCCCTTCGTGCGGCGGATCACGGTCGGAGCGGCGATGCCCGAGCCTTGCCAATGGAGCGGGCATTCGTCGTGCAGGTTCATGCCGCCGATGCGGACGTCGACCGTCGTGCCGCGCTGCCCACCGGCCGGGAAGATATATAGGGCCGCAGGCTCATCGGCGCGAAGCGACGAGGCGGTGCAGCAGAGGGCCGCTGCGATCACGAGAGTCCACTGGGCACGAACCATGACCGAAAATCTCCGCGAACACGAATGCTCAGACCACTTGCTCAGACCACTGACTACCGACCACTTTCCTCAACTACATCAACGGCGTAATCGGCTTACCGCTGTTGACGATCTTAATCGGCCGACCTTCGGGCGTATGGAACTCCGCTTCCGGATCGATGCCCATCAGGGTGCAGATCGTCGCCCCGAGGTCTTCCGGGCCGTGCGGCAGATCGGCCGGCTTCTCGGCGCGCGAGTCGCTTTTGCCTTCGACCCGCCCTCCCTTGATGCCGCCGCCGGCCATCATGACGGTATACACCGGGCCCCAGTGATCGCGTCCGGCGTTCTTGTTGATGCGCGGAGTCCGGCCGAACTCGCCGCTGATGACGACGAGGGTCGAATCCAACAGGCCGCGCGTCGCGAGGTCTTCGAGCAGCGTGCTGAGCGCGGAGTCGAGCTTCGGCAGCAGGTCGGTTTTGAGGACGTTGAAGTTGTTGTCGTGCGTGTCCCAGTTGTGATGGTCGATCGTCACGCAGCGAACGCCTGCCTCGACGAGCCGACGAGCCATGAGGCACGATTGGCCGAGAGTATGGCGACCGTAAGCATCGCGCAACGCGGCCGGCTCGGCATGAATGTCGAACGCTTGCTTCGCGGCCGGCGAGGTCATGAGATCGAACGCCCGGCGACGGAACTCGCTCGTCGCGCCGGCTTGGGCATTCGCGCGGACTTCGCCCGCTTTCTGGAAACGGTCGATCTTCGCCAGCATGGCGTGCCGAGCTTCGAGGCGGTCGGCGGCGATGTTCAGCGGCGGCACCACGTCGGGCACGGAGAAGCGCGGAGCGCTCGGATCGGCTTCGATCGTGAACGGAGCGGCCGAAGCGCCGAGGTAGGCCGAGCCGCCGCTCGCCGCTGCGCGCGGCAAGCAGACATACGGCGGCACCGAGCCGCGGGCACCCAGACTTTGCGCAACAATCGAACCGAACGACGGGAAGTGGTTGTTCGGGCTAAGGCCGCCGTTGAAGCCGGCTTGCGGGAAGTAGCCGGTGAGCATGTAGTGATCGGCCGCGCCGTGGTCGCTGCTCTTTTGGTTGAATGAGCGGATCAGCGCGAGCTTGTCCATCTGCTTCGAGATGCGAGGAATATGCTCGCCGACTTGAATGCCCGGCACGTTGGAGTCGATCGGGCGGAAGTCGCCGGCGAATTCGCTCGGAGCGTTCGGCTTCATGTCGAACGTGTCGATCGTGCTTAAGCCCCCTTTGAGAAACACGTAGATGAACGACTTCGCCTTGGCGCGACGTTGTCCTTCCGTGCCCGACTTCGCTTCCGCCGCGAGCAGGCCGGACAACGTCATCGGCATGCCTACGAGGCTCGCGGCACCGATACGCAAAACATCGCGGCGAGCGATTCCATCGCAAAATTGACGATTCATAGGAACCAAATCCGTGTTCGAGATTTCGTGCAGGGCAGGTGTACTAAGAGCGCGTGTTCTAAGCAGGCTTCCGGCGGCATCAATGGTTGAAAGTAAATTCGAGCGTGTTCAGCAAACTCCAAGCGAGATCTTCGACCGACTCTTGCCGCTTGACGTTCGGCCGACGGAAGAAGTCGAGAGCCGCACGGCGTTCGTCTTCGCTGGGGTAGCGGGCATAGAAGGTCAGGTAGAGCTCGTCGACCAGTTGCTTGTCGTCGCTGATCGTAGCGACGAGGTGCTTGATCCGGCCGCCGGCGTGGTCGAGCTTCTGCTCGATCTCCGGAGAGTTCATCAGGTGCAATACTTGCGACACATTCGGAGCGACGCTCCGTTCGCACGAGCAAGCGGTAGCTCGCAACGGGCGGCCGAAGATGCGGAGGAAGTAGTGCGCTGCGCGGCTATCCCAAAGCTGGATGGCTCGGCTTCCTTGCGGAGTGCCGGCGAATTTCTCGGGGACACCGGTCGTCTGACAAACGGCGTCGAGCAGCACTTCGGCCGGCATCCGTTTGAAGAGAGCCCGCGAGTAGTTCTGCTCGTCGCGCTCGTTGCCGGCGCTCGGTTCGGTCGAACGTTGATAGGTGGCCGAAGCGATGATGACGCGCATCAGTTGGCGCACGTCGAACTGATGGCTCGACAGGTGCTCGGCCAGCGCGGCGAGAAGTTCCGGATTGCTCGGCGGGTTCGTCGCCCGGACGTCGTCGACCGGCTCGACGAGTCCTCGGCCGAGGAAGTGAGCCCAGAGGCGGTTCGATAAGTTGCGGGCGAACCAAGGGTTGTCGCGCTTCGTCATCCAGTCGGCGAGCCCGACGCGGCGGTCTTCCAGCAGCTTCGCGGCCTTGGCTTGCGCGACGAGCGGGTCGACGGGAGCGGCAGGCGTTGCGGCGTCGGCCTTCGATTCGACGAGCGGCAGAGGCTCGCCGAGCGCGTGCGCCGGAACAACTTCACCCGTGCGCGGGTGCTTCGTCTCGGGGTTGCCGCGGGCGGCGAGTGCAAGGCCGCGCGGCGTCGGCTTCTGTGTGAGCTGCGCGAAGTACGCCGTCATGCCGTAATAGTCGGTTTGGCTCCAGCGATCGTGCGGATGGTGGTGGCAGTCCGCGCACGCGATACGCATCCCGAGAAACACTTGCGACACGGTGCTGGCCCGATCGCCCGGACGTTTGACGACTTGGTAGAACGCCCCTTGCGGCTGTTCGGCCAACGGGCCGTCGGCGGTCAGCAACTCGCGCGCGAATTGATCGAACGGTTTGTTGTCGGCGAAGCTGGAGCGGATCCACTCGTAGTAATCGTGCGCCGGCTTGTGGCCGAGCGTTTCTCGATCGACCCGCAGCAAGTCGGACCACTGGAGAGCCCAGAAGTCGGCGAACTCCGGCCGCTCGAACAATTCCTCGACCCAACGGGCTCGCTTATCGGGACGTGTGTCGGCGAGGAACAGTCGGGCTTCTTCCGCGGTCGGCAACGTGCCGATCAGGTCGAGCGTGATGCGGCGCAGATAGGTGGCGTCGTCGCAGTTGCCGGCCGCCGAGATGTTCAGCCGTTGAAGCTTCGCATTGACGAGCTCGTCGATGAAATTATTGGCCGATGGTTTGGTTGCGCTGCTTTGCGGCAGCGGGGCTTGCGGCACCAGCGCCGAGAAGACGTCGACCTGTCCGTTGTAAGCGGCCATCACGGCGGCTTGGCCCGGCACGTCGCCGATCGAGACCACGCCGGCTTCGTCGACCGTCGCGACCGCCTCGTTGTTCGATTGGTAGCGGGCCAGCTCGGTGACGTCTTCTTCGCGGCCGTCGGTATAGCGAACGACGACCCGCAACGGTTGCTTAGCGCGCGGCTCGAGCAGGCGCTCCTTAGGCTCGAGCCGAATCGAGGCGACTTTAGGATCGTCCGAAGTGCCGAACGGGATGCCGGCCGCGATCCAATCGCGAAGCACCTTATACTCCCGCGATCCGACCGGGATGCGCACGCCGCCGCCGTGAGGCACGGCGCCGCTGGCTTTCGTGAGCAGAAGGCTCTTGTCGGGATCGGCGAGGAAGAGCCTGCGACCACGACCTTCTTTCGAGAGGGCGTCGTAGTCGGCCTGCGCATCGAAACCGAAGACGCTGAGCTTAAAGCCGTTCTGGCCTTCGGCTTTCCCATGGCAACCGGAGTAGTTGCAGGAGTAGCGCGACAGGATGGGAGTGATGTCGTTTTCGAAGTTGAAGCGACGAGCAACCGGAGCGTTCGGCAAGGCGGCTTCGATGTGCGAGGTCGCAAGCAAGGCCACGACACCGCAAAGCATAGCGAGGGTGTTGGGAGTGCCGACCGATAGCATGCGACGGAAGCGCATGGCGAGACGGCGAAGTTCGACGACGGAAGGCATGGGCGATCTCAATCGGCGAGGCAGGAGGGAGGCGAGCGGCAGGGTGGGCGCAGAGGGATGCGCCGAGTCTGGGGTAGGAAAAATCTATCAGCGCTAGTTTATGTTGTTTAAGAGGGGGAAAACAAGTCTATTTCAGTGCGAATGACCGCATGCCGGCTGCTATCTGCACTCACTTTCTTAGATGGTTTTCCGGAATAGACCTTCTCCTAGAATAAATGTCGGCGATACGGCGAGCGGAAAGTCTTCAATTTCGCCCGGGCCGGCGTTCTCGGCACTCAAAGTAAGGAATGTGGATATGACGTACATGGCAGAGAGCATGCCCGAGCCGACCCGTGAGGCGCTCGACGGGCTGGGGGGCTCGATTGTCGTCGAGTTCGGAGCCGAATGGTGCCCGCATTGCCAAGCGGTGCAACCGGCACTAAAGGAACTTCTTACCGCCGCGCCGCAGGTGCGGCACCTCAAGATCGAGGATGGCCGGGGGAAACCGCTCGGAAGATCGTTTGCAGTGAAGCTCTGGCCGACCCTCATTTTTCTGCGCGACGGCGAGCAAGTGGCTCGCGTTACCCGACCAAGCGACCTCGAACTGCGCGAAGCGTTCTCTAAAGTAATAGGCACGTTCCACGTGCCGTAACCACCAGCGGCATGGCCGCGCATTCCGGAGCGCGCGAAGAATCCCCCGCTCGCCGAAGAGGGGGCTCGATGCGGCGGAGCGATACGGCTGAGCGATCCCGGCGGCGCTCGTGGCTGACGGCACGTGGAACGTGCCTGCTACTAACAGTTCGACGAGCGGGGCGTTTGCCGCCGCTTGAATTCGGCGCTTGAATTACGCAAGGGGGGACGTGACACTAGCGGACGCTCCCGCTGGTCGCCGCGACTTCGTCGACCTCCGCTTCCGCACTCGTCCCTCCTCCCCAAGGCCCACCGATGAGAATCGCCTTCTCGCTGCCGCTGTCGCTCGCGCTGGTTCTTCCCTTCGCGATCTCAACTTCGTCGCTCGTCGCCGCCGAGCCTGCGAAGGCCGAAGTTTTAAAAGCCGGCGATAAGCCGACGCTCGCGAGCGTGTTCACCGATCATGCCGTGCTGCAGCGTGAGCTCGTCGTGCCGGTGTGGGGCAAAGGAACGCCGGGTGAGAAGCTCACGGTCGAGTTCGCAGGGCAATCGTTGCCGGCCACGGTCGATAAGGACGGGCGTTGGCAAGTGAAGCTCGCGCCGCTGTCGGCCTCGGCCGAGAGCCGCACCTTGGTCGTGAAGGACGAGCAGGGTGCGGAAGTCGTCGCACGCAAAGACATCCTCGTCGGCGAAGTGTGGCTTTGCAGCGGTCAATCGAATATGGGTTTCAAACTCTTCGGCAGCAACAACGGCCTCAAGGCCGCCGAGGCCGCCGGCGACGCGCAGCTGCGGCTGTTCAACGCGCAGGCTCGGGTCGCCGTCGAACCGAGCGACTCGATCGGCGGTGGTTGGGCCATCGACTCAAAAGAGAACGCCGGCGCGTTTTCCGGGGTCGCCTACTTCTTCGGGCTTGAGCTTCGTAAGAAGCTCGGTGTGCCGGTCGGGCTCATCAAGTCGTCCGTCGGTGGAACGGTTGCCGAGGCCTGGACTTCGCGCGGCGATCTGGAATCGAACCCCACGTTGAAGCCGCTCTTGGACAAGTATCTGCAGCATCTCGGTTGGCATCCCGAGAACTTGGCGAAGTATCAAACGAACGAACCCAAGGTCATGAAAGAGTATGCGGAAGCGGTCGCCAAGGCGAAAGCCGAAGGGAAGCCGGAGCCGCGAAAACCGGCCCCGCCGGTCGACCCTTCCACGAACATCAACAGCCCGACGTTGCTCTACAACGGCTCGATCGCGCCGTTCATTCCGTATGCGATTCGAGGTGTGATTTGGTATCAGGGAGAATCCAATTCGCACCGCGGCAAGGAATACCAAACGTTGTTCCCTGCGATGATCACCGGCTGGCGCAGGGCTTGGGGACAAGGGGACTTCCCGTTTTTGTTCGTACAGATCACGCCGCACGATCAGATGTCGCCCGAGGTGCGCGAGGCGCAACGCATCACGACGGAAACGACGCAGAACACGGCGATGGCCGTCACGATCGACGTCGGCAACGCCGGCGATATTCATCCGACGAATAAACAACCCATCGGTCAGCGGCTGGCGATCGCGGCGCGAGCGCTGGCATACGGCGAACCGATCGAATACTCCGGCCCGACCTACGACACGATCACGGTCAACGGCAACCAAGCGACCCTCACGTTCAAGCATCTCGGCGGAGGGCTCGTGGCGAAGGACGGCGAATTGCGCGGCTTCGCGATCGCCGGCGCCGACGGCAACTTCGTGCCTGCGATAGCCAAGATCCAAGGAGACACGATCACGGTCGCGAGCGAATCGGTCGCCGCGCCGGTCGTGGTCCGCTATGGTTGGACGAATACGCCCGACGTCAACCTTTGGAACAAAGCCGGGCTGCCGGCGTCGCCGTTTCAAACGGACAAAGTCTTCACGCTCGAACCGGGCTACGAACTCTTGAACGGTCCCGACCTCACCGGCTGGCACTACGCCGGCGGCGCGCCCTTCGACGGCAAGCCCAGTGCCGACGATGGTCGCTATACGGCCCGCGATGGGAAGATCGTCGTGAACCCGGGCAAGGGGCTGGCGCAGTTGTGGACCGTGCGCGAGTTCCCACACGATTTTCATCTCAAGCTCGAGTTCCGCGCCGGCGTGAATGCCGACAGCGGCGTGTTCGTTCGCAAGCCGCAGTTGCAATGCCGCGACTATCTCGTCGCCGGGCCCTACAAGGAACTGAAGAAGTATAAGCCGCAAGATTGGAACGAGCTCGAAGTGATCGTGAAGGGGAACATCGCCACCTGCACCTGCAACGGCGAGCCGCTCGAGTTCCCGAAGCAACCGTCGAAGACGCCGCCGGAGCTTCCGGCGACCGGGCCGATCGGGCTCGAAGCCGACCGCGGGCAGATGGAGTATCGCCGCATCCGGATTAAGGAGTTGAAGTAGGCGAGCTTGCGATCGAGCGACGTTCCTTTCACCTTTTCGCGATCAACGAGAGTTCATCATGCTTCGACATTCGTTCTTTGTTTGCCTAGCGCTGCTCTGCGGTAGTTCCGTCGCGAAGGCCGATGAGTTGCTCCCGTGGCGCGACTTGTTCAACGGCAAAGATCTCACCGGTTGGGTCGATGTGAATACGAGCCCGGAAACGTGGAGCGTGAAGGACGGGCTCTTAGTCTGCAAGGGTCTGCCGATCGGCGTGATGCGTTCGGATAAGCAGTATGAAAACTTCCTCCTGAACGTCGAATGGCGCCACATGCAAGCCGGCGGCAACTCGGGCGTGTTCGCATGGAGCGAAGGTTCCGTGCCGGCCGGCCGGCAGTTGCCGAAGGGGATGGAGATCCAAATGCTCGAGCTCGACTGGGTGAACCAGCACAAGCTGAAAGACGGCTCGCTCCCGCCGATCGCGTACGTGCACGGCGAACTCTTCGGCGCGAACGGTCTGACGACGACCCCCGACAACCCGCGCGGCACGCGCAGCAAGTCGATCGAGAATCGTTGCAAGGGAAAGGGAGAGTGGAATGAATACGTGGTCGTGTGCGTCGACGGCACCGTGAAGCTGTCGGTGAACGGCAAGTTCGTCAATGGCGTGAGCCAGTCGTCGATGCGCAAAGGCTATCTCTGCCTGGAATCGGAAGGGGCCGAAATCCACTTCCGCAAGATCCGGATCATGGAGCTGCCGCCGGGCGTCATCACGGCGGAGCAAACCGCGCCGGTGGTGAAGTAAGATCGCGGCTGCTAATGGCAATACGGATCCGTGGATTGAAACCCACGGCTACCATCGGGTCGTCGCTATGCGACTGCTTGTATGCGGCGAGACCGGCTTGCAGGGCTTGGTGTGGCTACGAGACGATGGTCGCGTAGCGACCGCTTGCTGGTAGCCGGGGACTTTAGTCCCCGGAAACGAAACGACAATCAACAAGGTGCGTCGCGTAGCGACGCATGAAACTATGCGGCATCAAATGCAAGAATGGTTTGATTCGAAGCTCAAATGTTGTTCGTGCCATCGCTTCGTCGTTTTTATCGTCGCTATGTTGGGACATGTGGCCTCGGCGTCCGCCGCAGGTTTCACGCAGCCCGATGCGAAGGCCTTGCCGAACGTCTATCTCTGGACCGACACCTGCAACGTCTGGGTCGTGCGCGATGGGGACTCCGCGCTTCTGATCGATCTCGGCGACGGTTCGGTGCTCGAGCATTTGCCGGAGATCGGCGTGAAGCGAGTCGAATGGGTTTTGTTCACGCATCATCATCGGGAGCAATGCCAAGGCGCGCCTCGCTTGGCCGGCACCGGGGCGAAGATCGGCGCGCCGGCTGCCGAGCGGGCCCTCTTCGAGAAGCCGACCGACTTCCGCAAGATGCAGGTCCGTCTGCAAGATGCCTACACGATCCACGGCGCGAGCTACGTCCGCCCGCCGATCGTGCCGATCGCGATCGACCAAGCCTTCGAGAAGATGGACACCTTCACTTGGCACGGCAATGAATTTTGGTGCATCGACACGCGCGGCAGTAGTCCCGGCGCGATGTCGTATTTGGTGAAGTTCGGCGATCGCTGGGCGGCCTTCAGCGGCGACGTGATGCTGGAAGGCGCGAAGCTCAACAATTGGTTCGACTCCGAATGGGACTACGGTTTCGCAGCCGGAATATGGGCCCTCTCGAACTCCGCCGCGCAAGTCGCCGGATACGATCCGCTGTGGCTGCTCCCCTCGCACGGCCCTGCGATTCGCGACCCGCAAGCGCAGCTCACGGAATATCGCAAGCGGCTGCACAAGTTCGAGAAGCTCTATCTGCGCGGCTACGGCGTGTCGACGTTCGCCGGCTCGTCGCAAGACCCGCTTTCACGACCGACGAGGGTGCCGCACGTGTGGCAAGTGTCGCCGCACGTCTACAAGTTTCGCGGGCCCGATTACTATCCGAACTTCTATCTCATCATCGCCGATAGCGGCCGGGCGCTCGCGATCGATTGCGGGCTCATCAAGCCCGAAGTGCTCGATCGGGCGATCGTCGGGATGCGCGAACATCTCGGCTTGAAGGGGATCGACGCGATCATTCCGACGCACATGCACGGCGACCACTTTCTGCAAGCCCCGCAACTCAGAGAGAAGTGGGGTGCGCAGATTTGGGCGCTCGAGCGCATGGCCGACGTCTGCGCGCATCCCGAATGGTTCGACTACGCTGCGCCGATCCAAGCGTACGGCAAGGGAATCGACGGCGTGAAGTTCGATCGGTTGTTTAAGGACGGCGAGGCGTTGAAGTGGGAAGGGTGCGAGTTCACGATCGATTGGATGCCCGGCCAAACGGAGTTTGCGCTCGGCGTGCAAGGCGTGGTCGACGGGAAGCGGATCGTGTTCACCGGCGACAACATCTTCGGCGACCCGAGCGACCCGGTGCAGACGGGTCACGAAGCGGTCGTGTGTCACAACAGCGCGATCCTCGACGAAGGATATATTCTCGGTGCGGAGTACCTTTCCCGAAGTAAGCCCGACTTGCTGCTCGGCGGACACTCGTACGTGATGCCCGAGCCGGCGGCGTTTATCGAGCGCTATCGGAAGTGGTCGTACGCGATGCGCGATGCCTTTCGCGAGTTGATTCGCGAGGAAGATTATCGCTACGGCTTCGATCCGTTTTGGGTCCGCGCGCAGCCGTATCGCTCGACCGCGATCGCCGGCGGCGAAGCGGTCGAGCTGACCGTGCATCTGCGGAACTTCTTGAATCGGCCCGAGTCGCGGAAGATCGAGATGCACGCGCCGCCCGGGCTCACGATCGAGCCGAAGACGTGGGAAGGAACGCTTGCGCCGGAGTCGCGCAGCGAATTCAAAATCCGCGTGCGAGCCGGCGCCGAAGCACCGGCCGGCACGCGCATGATCGCCTTCGACATCACCCGCGACGGCCGCCGCTACGGCGAACTGTTCGACGCGATCGTGGAGATCAAGCCGGCCGCGGCGAAGTAGCGCCTTTGAGGCGAGCGGGGTGCCGTGAGGCCCCCGTTTTCCGGAAATCACAAAAGACAAATTCCAAACAAAAAGCAAAACTCAAATCACAAACAAAAGCTTGCGCTTCCGCGTTTGGAATTTCGTTTCCCTTGGAACTCGTTTGTAATTTGTCTTTTGGAATTTGGAGCTTAGCGCGTAAAACCGTGTCCCTGACGGCACCCCACCCGCCTCGGCTTAGCCCAGCACTTCGGCAAGCTCTACGAAGCGGCTCTTTTCGTCGCGCGATTTTAGCGCCGCGTGGACGATCGCCGTGACTTCGAGAATCTCTTGGTGCGGCACTGGTTCGATGCCGGTGCGGCACATGCCGACGAAGGCGTTTTGCAGGCGCATCATTTGGTAGTGGTGGCCGAGCCAGTACTCGCCGTCGATCGCCGGGGTCCATTGGTAGAAGCCCTTTTCCTGCGTTTGGAAATGGACCTGCGTATGGCAATAGCGATGGGTCATGTCGGGCCGGCCGCACCAGATCTCGGCCGGGGCGCGATTTTCGTACGTGAGCATCACATGGCACATGTCGCCATGCTCGATCATGTTCACGGCCTTCACGCCCGGGCCGCAGAGCGTCATGATCATCCAAGTCGGATGCTGACCGTAGACGAGCCAGCGATCGGTGTTGTGGCCGCCGGCTTGGCTGCACATTGCGAATGTCATCTCGCCGAATTCTTTCGAGTCGCGATAGCGCAGCGCTTGTTCGGTGCCCCATTGATGGCGGTAGAGGCTCGACGACATGAGAGGCGTCTTGCGGCTCTTCGCGAGTTCGAGAATCTTGCGCGTTCCGGCGATGGTGCCGCCGATCGGCTTGTCGCAGAAGGTCGGCTTGCCGGCTTCCAGGCCGGGAGCGACGAGGTCGTAGTGGTCTTCGCCGTAGCCGGAGGCGTCGCCCATAAAGATCGCGTCGACTTGCGGCATCATGTCTTCCAACGTCTTGACGATCTTCACGCCGGGGAACGCCTGGCAATACATTTCTTGCGCCGTCGGGTCGGCATCGTAGACGCAGGTGATGCGCGTATCGGGAAACGGCACGGTGTCGAAGTTCGTGCGCGGGTTGCGGAAGTAGGTCTCGAAGATCTTCGCGCTGCCGGGATCTTTGAACTTCTTGATGGCGGCGAGGTCGCACTCCGGATGCATGCCGTTGGCGAAGTGCCAAGTGTGGCCGTTGAGTTTTTGGGGTTTGCCTTTGATGGCTGCGGAGACGACGCCGATGCGGAAGGTCTTGCCGGGAGTCGGGTGATGCGATGTCGGGAACGGAGTAGCAGCGGCCGGCGAGCTCGCGGCTTTCGGGTCGGCGCCGGCGACCGGCGCTCCGCCGGCGGCGAGGCCGAGCGCGGCGAGGCTCGCTCCACCGGCGGCTCTCAATAGGTCTCGGCGCGTGGCGGTCGGAGGGAGTTGTGAAGCGTTGAGGTTCTGCGACTCCGGCGAAGCATTCAGATCGGGGTGCATATTGCGAGGTGCTTTCGGAAGGAGGGAGGAGGCGAGAGGAACGAGCGAGCGCGAGTCTACCCGCGGCGGCGAGGGGCGTGTTTTGCGCGGCGTTGCCGGCCGTCGTGGGCGAGCCGGTTCTCAGGTTGGTATTTATGGTCACCCAATCGGCGAAAAGCTAGTTGCCGGCAACGGCAGCGGGCCGGCTTCCGCTTTCAGGCGTGTCGCGGCCGACGCGGTTGGGGAGTTGACAGGCTCAGGCTGCACTGCCGGAGCGACTGTTGCGACCCACCCGGTGGGTCGACCGAAGCCGGGGGCGGGCGAATTTTTCCTTAAATCGCTTTCATTTATCGCTTTAGGGCGAAAGCGGACGGTTTTTGTTCCGATTGCTATCAAAAAAGATGAAAACTTTGTTCTCGTCCGCGTAACCCTTTCGCCCGGCCGGACAATACAGCGTGCTGAGCAAAGTCTGGGAATCCATTTTCTTATCGCTTTACTTGGCTGCGCAAACAGATCAAGATTCACTTTCGCTCGAACGATCCGTTTGCGCTCGGAAGCCTTGCTTCACGACTGCTGAAGTCCGCCCACCTGAAGTATCCCGCCGGCAGAATTCGATCGCAGCGTTTCAAGCGACGATAAATCTAACTAACTTGCAGTTTCTCGGTGCTCGAGGAGATTAACGACGTGGCAACAGTTCACTGTTGGTCGGTTCGCCTGGTCTTGGGCTGTGTATTCTCCCTCGCGGTGGCTTCGGCACATGCCGAAACTCCACTCGATTCGATCTTGAACGGCGAAAACGCGTCGCGCAAAGTGACGACCGCCGGGAAGGTTGACGACTTGGCTTTCTTGCGTCGGCTTTCGGTCGACATGATCGGTCGGATTCCGACCCTCGCTGAAATCAGCGAATACGAAGCTTGGCCGGTTGCCGAGCGCCGCAATCTTTTGATCACGAAGCTCCTGAAGCACGAAGGCTTCGCCGATCGTTGGACCGTGTTCCTTGCCGACATGCTTCGCGTTCGTTCCGGTGCCGACGGCGGCGCGGCGATGCAAGCGTTTGTTCACAAGTCGGTTCAAGAAGGAATGCCTTACGACACCCTCTGTCGCCAGTTGATCGTCGCGACGGGCCGCGCGGGTAAGGTGCCTGAAGTGGGTTTCGTGCTCGGCGACAATGCCGATCCGATGGCTTTGGCCGGCACGACCGCTCAGGTGTTCATGGGCGTGCGCATCGCGTGCGCTCAGTGCCACGATCATCCGTTCGACGTGTGGAAGCGTGAGCAGTTCTACGGTATGGCCGCTTACTTCGGTAAGACGGGCCGCCGCGAAAGCGAATTGACCAAGGCGATCTTCGCCATCGAAAACAAAGAAACGAACGTCAAGTGGCCGCCGGAAGGTTTGGCCCCGGAAGACAAGCGTAAGGCGATGATTCCGAACTTCCCGTTCGCGCTCGAAGCCGAGCAGCCGGAACCGAAGCACGTGATGCGTTTGACTTCGCTCCGTAAGGCGATCGAAGAAGCGAAAGTAAAAGCGTCGTCGCAAAAGGATCTCTCCGTCGACGACTTGTTCGCCGCCGCCTCGAAGAAGGCCGGGACGAGTTCCGCGAAAACGGCCGAGACCTTCGATGTTACGAATGAAGCGAAGCAACAAGCTCGCAATCTTCAAGTCGAAAAAGACTTGTATACGCAAAGCCAGTTGCGGCAAGAGTTGGCCGACTTGGTAACGAGCCCGCGAAATCGTTACTTCTCGCGAGCCTTCGTAAATCGTGCTTGGGCTCACTTGATGGGTCGCGGCATCGTCGAGCCGATCGATGATTTCAGCGAAGCCAATTCCCCGTCGCACGAAAAGACGTTGGACTTCTTGGCCGATGAGTTCGTCGCTGGCGGATACGACATTCGCAACTTAGTCTCGTTGATCGTCTCCAGCGACGCTTATCAACGGGACCATGTGTACGGCCTCGAGACGCAGCAACGTAAGGCTGCCGAAGAAGCGTTCACCGCCATGCCTGCTCGCCGGATGGCTGCCGAAATGATGTTCGACAGCATTGTGACCGCCGGTCACTTGTTCGAGGTGAAGCATGCTCCGGGCGAAAACAAGAAGACGATTCGCGAAATCATCCAAGTGGCCGTCAGTCTCGACGGCACCATCAGCGCTCCGGTCGCCTCGTTGACCGGTGCCGCAGGTGGCGCGGGCATGGGTGCCGGAATGGCCGGCGGCGGTGCGGGCGGCACCAGCTACGATCTTGAATCGGCAATCGAAGTCGACTTCAAGGAAGTGCTCGCCATGGCTAAAAAAGATGAGCCGAAGGTCGAGATGATGGCGATCTCGAACGAAGATATGGAAGCCCGTCAGATGATGGAAGCTCGCGCTCTGCGACGTAAGTACGTCGACAAGGTCGTCGAGCGAGAAATCGACGACAATCCGAAGTTCGCCAGCGCCATGCGGATGCCGAGCCCGGCACCACCGGCTCACTTCTTGCGAGTGTTCGGCCAGCCGGCCCGCGACGTCTTGGGCGATCACCGCGATCACACGCCGTCGATGCGTCAGGCCTTGATGATGCTCAACGGTAAGATGACGCACGAAGCTTCGCGCGTCGGTAAGTTGGAGCCGGTCTATGGCCTGCTCACCGGTCCGAAGGCCGATCTCGATGCCGCGATCCGGTTGACCTATCGCGAAGCTTTTACTCGCGAGCCGTCGAAGGATGAGTTGACCGATGCTCGTGCCGTTCTGACTGAATCGCCGACGCCGCTCGAAGGTATGTCTGACCTCCGTTGGGTGTTGTTCAACAGTCACGAATTCCGTTTCATTCCGTAAAGACAAGTCTTAGTAATACTTTCCTAGATCAAGCCCCGTCTTCATTCCGTCGCGAAGGAGTTCATTAATGTCGTCAGGTTGTCGCGGATACGCCGTTAGTCGTCGAGCCATGCTGGGCGCAAGCGCCGGCACGTTGCTCGGTTTGAACGTCCGCAGCTTAATTGCCCGGGCAGGCACCGATCGCAAGGCCACGGCCGAGCACGTCATTCTGTTCTGGAACGGCGGCGGTATGAGCCATATCGACACCTTCGATCCGAAGCCGGGTCGTCCGACGCAAGGCGACTTCTCGCCGATCGCGACGTCGGCCTCCGGCGTTCAGATCTCGGAAATTCTTCCGCAGCTCTCGAAGCAGATGCACCACGCCGCTCTGATTCGCTCGATCGCCGGCACCAACGGCGATCACGGTCGTGCGACGTACCAGCTGCAAACCAGCTACAACACCTTCCCGAACCTCCAACACCCGGGCCTCGGCAACGTCGTCACGCACGAAATGTCGCAAATCGGCGACCTTCCTTCGTTCGTGTCGATCTCCGGCCAAGGAACCCGCTCGGGCTACCTCGGTCAAAAGTGCGAAGCCTTCTTCGTCGGTCGCCCCGGCGAAAAAGACCCGTACTTGGCTTTCCCGGAAGGCGTTGCGGCCATGCGTGGTCACAAGCGCTTGGAAGCCCTCGAACGCGTTAATGCAAAGTTCGTCAGCCGCTCGCCGAGTGCGGAATTCGACGCCACGCAAACCGCGACGAAGGAAGCCGTTCGCTTGATGCAAAGCCCGGCGCTTGAAGCCTTCGAGTTGGAAAAAGAATCCGACGCCACGCGCGATCGCTACGGCCGTACCGAATTCGGTCGCGGCTGCTTGCTCGCTCGCCGCTTGGTGGAGAAGGGCGTTCGCTTCGTGCAAGTCAACCGCGGTGGTTTCGACGTCCACTACAACGCCTTCCCGGCCATGCAGGCCCACGGCGAAGTGATGGACCCGGCCCTCGCGTCGCTCGTTTCCGATCTCGCCGCTTCGGGCATGCTCTCGAAGACGCTGATTATCATGATGAGCGAGTTCGGTCGTACGCCGAAGATCAATAAAGACGCCGGTCGCGATCACCATGCGGGTGTGTTCACCTGCTTCATGGCGGGTGGCGGCATCAAGGGTGGAACCGTCATCGGATCGTCCGATGCCGATGGTTACCTCCCGAAGGATCGTCCGGTCCAGGTTGCCGATCTCCACGCGAGCGTCTGCCACGCGTTGGGTATCGACGGCAATAAGGAAGTCATCACTCCGCTTCAACGTCCGTTGAAGTTGATCGATGGCGGCAAGCCGGTCATGGAATTGTTCGCCTAGTCGCCGGTTTACGGCAACTTTCGCGAAAGCATAAAATCCCGCGGGGCAGATCAATATGTCTGCCCCGCGGTTTTTTAGACGGTCTTTTGCGTTCGATCGTGACGACACGAACGCATAAGCATTCTCCACGCATGCACGAGCACGAGGCTCGCGCCGATGACGTCTCACGTGGCCCGCGGAGCGGCCTGCGTCGGACGACTGCGGTTCGCTGATGGGCTGTGTTTGGTTCTTGCTGCGTTCGTCTCTCGTCGGGAAGCTTTCGAATACGAATTGCGATTTGTGCGCAACGAACACTTGAGTGTTGTGCGATTCGCGATTAACGTGGAATAGCTTCCTGCTCGGCCGGTGCGCCTTAGGCGTATGTCGGCCGCTTCCCGCCGGATCGTCCTCCCGCCTTAGCATCGCCATCGAAAGAGTTCGCCTTCACGGGCTTCGCACGATCGTAGCGCTAGGTTCAATCGCTTTTTTACGTCCTTGCTTTTTTCGGTTGCTGAAAGACTCGCCATGCGACGAAATGTTTTCGGATTGTCGATGTCGGTTGTCGCCGCATCGTTCACCCTCTGTTCGGTCTTCGCCGGTGCCTTGGTCCACGGCCAAGCTCCCGCGGCTGCTCCCGCCGGAACCGAGCCCGCCGTCCGCGGTTCGCTCGTCGAAGATCGGGCCGCCGTTAAGTTGGTCGAGGCGGGCGACGCTCGTTTCGATGCCGACGAATTCTCGAAGGCCCTCGAAGTTTGGGAATCGGTGATCGAGCGCTATCCGCGCAGCAAGATTCGCTTCACCGCGCACATGCGCTTAGGCGATTACCTGCTCAAGCGCGAACGGGCCTTCGATCGGGCTCGCATCCACTTCGAAGCCGCCTCGCGCGAAGAGAATCCGGAAGAAGAACAACGGGCCGAAGCCACGCTCAATCTCGGCATCTGCTTCTACGAAGCTCGCAACTACGGCAAGTGCTTCACCGTGATGCGCGATGTCGTCGAGAAGTTCCCGGTGAGCCCGCAAGTCAATCAAGCTTACTACTACATCGGCCTCGGCCACTTCCAACTCGGCCACTTCAGCCGCGCGATCGACGCCTTAGAGAAGGTCGGCACGACGATGTCGGGCGGGGCCGGTCGTTTGGAAAAAGTCGAAGCCGGCAAGCGCCTGTTCATCAAGATCGACGACGCGGACCTCGCCGCGTTGGAAGTCGGTCGGGCCGTACGCGTGCAATTGGAATCGGTCTCCGGCGATAAAGAACAAATCGATTGCTTCGCCGTCGGACGCAACGTGCGCGTCGTGCTCGGTTCGATTCTTACGTCGCTCGGCAAGCCGCAAATCGGCAACGATCGGTTGGAAGTGCGCGGCGACGAAATGATCAAGGTCACGTACCTCGACGAGCACACCGGCGACAAGTTGTTCAATCGTCCGCGAGAAAAACAAATTCCGGTCGTCGGCAACGCCATCGCTCAGATCACGGACGGAGCTTTCAGCGAAACCCTGCGGGGCGTCGTGTTGGAGAAGTCGGTTAACCTGCAAATCACCGACGCCGATTTCGACAAGACCGATGCCGCCGATACGCTCAAGGCGTTCGTCGACATCCTGCGTGAAAAGACTCCGGAAGAATTGGAAGCCGATGCGGCGAAAGCCCCCGCGGCCACTGCTACCGAGCCGGCACCCGAAGTGAACCGCTTCAAGCGGATCGATCGCATCGAGGTGGTCTTCACCGAAGCGAAGGTGAAGCACGACTTGCCGATGTTGCCGAAGAGTGAAGAGGAAGGTAAAACTCCGGAATCTCCGAAGAAGGCTCCGGCCAAACCGGCGGATCCTGCCGCTGCGAATGCCACCCCGGCCGCTTCGCCGACGACTCCGGCTACGACGGCTGCTCCGAATGCCGCTGCTCCGGCAACCGCAACCCCGGCAACTGCCGCTCCGGCCGATGCTCCTAAGGCCGACGCTGCGAAGAGTGAGAAAAATGAGAAGGGGGAAGCGGCTTCCGCAGATCCGACGGTGAAGGCGAAGCCGGCTGTCGAGAAGTCGGTCGAGCCCGCTCCGCCGGTCGACGACGGCACGATCCATTCGGGCGTGTTCCGCGCGACGATCGAACTGGCGAAAGCCGAACTGCCGGTCGAAGGGGATGCGTTGCTGCAAGCTCTGCCGGGCGACGTGCTGCAATTGACCTACAACGACGAACGCCATACGGGCGAAGGCCCGCTGCTCGTGAACGTGCAAGCCAAGGTGATCGAAGGCAACCTCGGCGGCGTCCGCGTGACTCGCGCCCAGATTTCCGATCAAGAGCTGCGGATTCAAACGCAATTGAAAACCGCCAGCGCGCTGACGAACATCGGCAACCGCTACAAAGAGTTCGGCTTGAAGACCAATGCGACGGGCAAGTACGAACAAGCCCTCGCCGTGTGCGAAGACATCATGGTCGACGCTCGTGCTTTGGGTGGTCGCTTGCTCGAAGACACCTACGTGCAACTCTGGCAGATCTACTACGAAATGGACAAGTTGGAACTGGCCGCGGCCATGTGCCAACGATTGCAACGTGAGTTCCCGGGCTCCGGCTTCGTCGACGACGCTCTCTTGCAAATGGCCGACGTCGTCCGCAAGCAAGGCAACTTGCAACGGGCCATCGGTCTCTACACGCAACTCGTGAACATGCAGACGAGCCAGCTGCGCGGTGAAGCCCAGTTCGGCATCGCGGAATGTTACGAGTCGATGGCGACCGCCGCCGCCGCTACTCCGGCTTCTGCGGCACCGCTCTTCGATCGTGCGTTCCAAGAATACAAGCGTGTCTTCGATGCCTTCCCGGAGAGCGGTCGCGTCGGGGAAGCGGTCGCCAAGATGGCGAACTACTATTATCAGCAAAAAGATTATGCCCGTGCCGTCGATATCTTCGAGACGGTGTTGGCCGATCATCCGGATGCGAAGTTCCTCGACGTCATTCTGTTCAACTACGGTCGCTGCTTGTACCGAATGGAACGGAAGGCCGAAGCTCGCAAGCAGTTCGATCAATTGATCGCCGAGTTCCCGGAGAGCCCGCTGGCCGGCGATGCGAAGAACATCACCGAAGCGCTCGCTAAGGCCGGTTTCTAATTGCCGTTGGTTCGCTCTGAGAGTCGTTTTACCGCCCAAGTTCGCCGAATTCGTATTCATCGCTAGGAAGTTCGCCATGCGAAGTTTGATAGGAACGTTGCTTGTTCTCGTAACCGCTTTCGCGAATTCGGCGAAGGCTCAAACCCCCGCCCCGGCCGCCGCCGCGCCGACTCCTCCGCCTGCCGCGGTGGAAGACCCGCGCATCCGGCAGATGGAAGGCAGCTTATCGAAGCTGCGCGACACGTCGCCGGAAGCGGCGGCGTTGATGGTGGAGTTGATCGATGCGTACTACGCCGAAGGGCGCGTGTTCGGCATCATCCGTGTCGGGCAGACGTTCGTCACCGGCTTTTCTTCGCATCCGAAGCATAAGGACGTGATGCTCAAGCTGATCGACGGCTTGCTCGCGACCTCGCGCAACAAAGAAATCATCACTCTCGCGCGGCAATTCTTGCAGCGCTATCCGGAAGATCCGGCCTGCCCTCGCATCGAGCAGGTCCTCGCTACGACGTTGGAACAAGTCGACGATCGGCCGCGCGCCGCCGAAGCTCTCGATGCCGTGTGGCGCCGCCTGGGCGATACCTTCGTCGGCCGCGAAGCTGCGTTGCGGGCCTTCGGCTATTACAACGGCATGAACAACAAAGACGGCTTCACCAAGGCCGCGATCTTGGCCGAGTCGGTTGCCGACAAAGTCGCCGCCCCGGAGTTCGCCACCCGCTTCGGGTTGGATGCGGTCATCAACTGGCAGCGGATCGCCGATTATGCCAAGAGCAACGCCGTCGGCTCGAAGCTCTTGAAGAAGAATCTTCCGGCCGATCCGGCCATTCGCGCCTACATGCATACGCTCTTGGCGCAAAACGACATCAGCTTAGGTCAGCGCGCCAACGCCGCCGAAAACTATCGCAAGGCTCGCACGCTGGTCGATAATCGCGAATCGCTTTCGCGGCTGATCGTCGAACTCGCCTCGGCCAGCGCTCCGCCGGAGCAAATGCAACCGCTCATCGATGAATACATCAATAAATACCCGTTCGCGACCGATCGGTTCGTGTTGAAGTCGTATTTGCCGGCGGCTTATATCCGGGTGAAGAACTACACTCGCGCCGTGCAGCTTCTCAAGGAATTGTTGCTGGAAGACCCGTCGTCGAACAGCGTCGCCGCACTATTCGTGCAGTACAACACGCATGATTGGGTGAAGAACGTCACCGACGCGCCGAAGTACCCGGAAACGGAGCAACTTCTCCTGCAAGCGATCGGAAAGAACCCGATCAACGATCCATATCTACGCTATGTCTTAGCGTTCACCGTTTATCGCGACTTGATCAAGGACCCGACGAAGACGAAGCAAATCCTCCGCGACATGCTCGCGAAGTCGCCGTCGAGCAATCACTACTCGAACGAAGCGCTCGTCTGGTTGTTGAACAACGCCGAGAACGATCAAGCGTTCACGGCCGAGCTGCAACTGGCGTTGAAGTCGCGTGAAGAAAATCTGAACTTGTCGTTGTACCGCACGTTCCTCCCGACCTGGGCTCAGCAGAACCGCAACAACAAGGATCTCAAGGCCCGTGCGGCGCAAGTGAAGGACGCGATCGATAAGGCCGATCAGACTCCGCTCGCGCTGGCCTGGGTCGCTTCCGAATCGCCGACCGTGCGCACGGCGCAAGAAGGTCGGGCCAAGCTGCTCGCCGCCGGTGAGTTCGAGAAGCTCAACGACGCTCAAGCTCGCCAAGTCGTCGTGCAACAAGCGGAAAGCTACCGCTATCAAGCCGCCGCCGAAATGCGGATGAAGGGGATCGAACTCTACGGCAAGGCCGCGAAGCGCTTCCCGACCGACTACCTGATCGCCGTCGCATACCTGGAAGTGGCAAGCGACTACGGCACGCCGGAAGTCGGCAAGGAAGCAGCCTTGGCGTTGTTGAAGTTGGAGCCGACGGGCAATAACTCCGACACTTGGCGCCGCTTGTTCATCGTCGCCGATAAGAACAAAGACGCCGCGCTCGTCAAAGCGTCGTTCGATTGGATCACGAAGGCGCAACTGAAGTTCGGCCCTGAGATGGGGAACGCGTCGGTCATCGCCGACGTAATGGATCGCAACGGCATGCCTACCGAAGCGATGGCCCTGTTGAAGAAATGCTTGGACACGGCCCCGAACACGTACGAAGCGCGCAACTGCGTCGAGCGGATGTACCTAAAGCTTCCGCCGACGGAAGTTGCGGCCCGGATCGCAGTTCTCCGCGATGTGTTGACTCGCAAATCGGACTACCACGGCCAATACGCCGGCTGGTTGGCGATGGAACTTTACAAGACGAACGACATCGCCGGCTTCGAGCAAGTCTTGCGCGATAGCCGCGCGTTGCAGAACGATCGCGCGAACCGACCTTGGGGCCTCGACGACTCGGTGCCGCAGCAATTCCTCGAAATGGTGCGCACGGATAAAGATGCCGACCTCGCTAAGAAACAACGTGTCGCCGCCGTCGTGCGCGACATGCAGTTGACTACGTCGCAAGCTTCCGCTCGTTTGCTGCTCTTGGAACTCGCGCCCCAAGATGCGATGAAGCCGATGGATCGCCTGCTCGCTTATCAAGCCGCGACGTCGATCGCCGGCAACGCGAGCCACGAATGGGACTACCTGATGACCTACGCCCAAGCGGCGATGATTCGTAAGGACTATCCCGCCGCCGCCACGCTCGTGACCGGCATGATGGCGAACATGAGCAGCGTCGAGGTAACGCGTCGTCAAACCGGCCGCGATCTCGTCGGTCAAAGCTACGCTCGCATGGGTGCCGCCGGTCTGTCGATCGACGAATCGAGCCCGATCGCTCCGCTGTTGCAAGCCGCTTTGTACTTGCGACTCGGCGATGATCGCTTGGCCTTCGAGAGCTACTCGGCCAACAAAGCCCTGTTCGATGAGAATCGGGCCCAGATGCCGATCGACCTGATCCTGTTCGTTTGCGAAAGCCACATCGCCGCCGGCGGCGACGCGAACCACGACCGGGCCGAAGACATCCTTCGAGGCTGGTTGATCAAGAACGGCGAGTCGAAAGATATCGACGATCCGACCAAGGCGAGCGTGCAGCTGCTGCTCGCGAAGAACTTCTTCAAGAGCCAGCGCTACGACGTCGCTCGCAGCGAGTTCTCGACGGTCGTCAACCGTTGGCCGTCGACGCCGCAAGCCATCGAAGCGCAGTTCGGCATCGGTGAAAGCTACATGGCTCAAAAGGTCTACGACCAAGCCGAATTGGTGTTCGAGAAGCTCGTCAACAGCAAGGAACGCGACGTCGTCATTCGCGCCGAATTCCTTCGCGGCGTGCTCGCCAATCGCCGCGGCGACCGTGATGAAGCCCGCGACATCTTCAAGGCGGTGCTCGATCGGGTACCGAGCGTCGAGTTGGCGAACCAAGCCCTCTTCAATCTCGCCGAAGTCTATGGTGCCGAAGAGCGGTACATCGACCAGCTCGAACTGCTCCGCACGGTCGGTCGCCTCGGCCGAACCAGCCAACGTTGGCACGCCCCGGGCACCGCGCTCGCGATCGTCGTGCAAGACTCCGACCTGGGCATCAGCCGCGGCCACGCTCGGATTCCGGTCCGCGTGACGACCATCCCCGGTGGGGATGAAGAGACGATCTTTCTCTATAGCGGCGGCGCAGGCAAAGGCCTGTTCCGTGCCGATCTCGAAACCCGTCTCGGCACCGTGGCGAAGAACGACAAGGTTCTTCAACTGTCGGGCCTCGACGTCATCAAGTGCGATTATCCGGCCGAGTTCAAGGCCGAGTTCAAGAGCGTTCCGCTTTCCGATGCCGAGATCCACATCGCGGCCGACGCACGCTTCGAAGTCGCCGGCAGCAAGATCATCGACGAGCGCGAGGAATCGTTCAGCGAGAAGCTCGAGCGTGAAGCGCGCGAACGTGATCGAAGCCGCGGTAGCACGGCCGCCGATCGTCCGAAGAATCAAATCAAGCCGGGCAATCCGGTTTATATGCGAGTGCAAGATGCCGACCGCGACCTCACGGAAAAGCCGGACTCGATCACGGTGAAGTTGGTTGCCACGAGCGGCGACCAAGTTCAAGCCAAGCTGATGGAGACCGGTCCGCACACGGGCATCTTCGAAGCAACGGCGATGACCGGCGATCTGCCTGCCGGTGCCGTGGCGAGCGACACCTCGATCGAACACAGCCCTCTGATGGCGATCGACAAAGATCCGGCCACGTTCTGGCTCAGCGAGCCGGATGGCGCGACGCCGAAGATGCTCAGCATCGACATGAAAGATCTGAAGATCGTCGATCACGTGACGATCAGCTCGCCTAAGCCCGATCAACAATTCGCTGTTCGGGGCGATATCGAAGTGAGCAACGACGGTCGCTTCTGGTTCCGCATCGCTTCGCAACCTCCGCAAGCCCCGGCGCCGAAGGTCGCCGAGTCGTACGGCAAGATGACCCGCAGCGTGTTCGAAGGCAACTACACGAACCTGACGACTTGGGAACAGATCGTCGCTTTGATGAAGAATCAAAAGCCGACGGAGCAAACCACGGTCAACGACATCAGCTACACCGCTCCGAACACCTCGGAAGGAGACGCCATTCGTCAACGTCCGCACGCGGCGGTTTGGCACGGCAAGCTCGTGCAACAACGGGACGGCGCGGCGCGCATCGCCATCCAAGGGAATCGCACTGCGTTTTCGATCGACGGTCGCTTGGAGCTGCTGCCGGGCGACGGGAATCGATTCGTCGACGTTTGGCTTGAGAAGGGGACGCACGATCTGACGATCTTCGCAGCGACGAACAACAACGCACCGCTCGCCGGCGCGACGATCGCCCGCGAAGACCATTCGGCCTTGCGATTGGACATGCTGCCGTTCACGGCTGCCGATTTCGACCTGGCGCGTCTTGAAGCCCAACCGGCTCAGCTTCGCGCTCCGGCGACGTTGGAAATTAAAGAAGGTCGTTGGGAGGCGAAGTTCGCTCCGATCGCGGCGCGGCACGTTCGCTTTATGATTCGCGAATACTTGGGCGAAGCGGTGGCGGTGAATAATTTCATCATCGGCGATTCGCAAGTGAAGGCGCAACACATCCCGACCGCGGCCGACGTCTTGTCGCTCGCCGTAAACGATGTGCTCGAAATCGCCGCAGGCGACAAAGTCACGGCTTCTTATGCCGACGAAATGACGCAAGCCGGCACCGGTCGCAGCCAGCTTCTTTCGGCCTCGTTGACCGCGACGTATTACAACGCCGAGACGACGTCGATCGCTTACGACTTCGAACGGCAGAGCAACGGGGCGATGCAAGAGATCCGCAAGGAGCTCGTCCGTATCGATCCGGGCCAACGGGTCGTCGTCGAAATCACCGACTACGATCTCGACATCACGGCCGGTCTCGACCAGTTGAAGTTCCAAGTCTCGGTGAACGACGGCACGCCGCTCGAGTTGGTCGCTCAAGAAATCGAACAACGTCCGGGCGTTTTCACGAAGGAAGTCGACACCAGCGCTACGCCTGCGGAAGGCAAGCTGACCGTCAAGGTCGGCGATCGGGTCGTCTGCAGCTACACCGACTTGCAGAACACGTTCCCCGGTCACGCGGTTCCTCGCGAGGCGACGGTTTACATCGCCGAGCCGAGCGCTGCGAAGATCCGGATCGTCGAAACGCGCGTAATTCGTCCGCCGGTAGGGAGTGCCGCTCCGCCGCGCATCACCTATCTGCCGATGACCGATGTCCCGGTCTCGACGGTTGCCTTCGAGGCCCCGTTGACGATCGAAGTCATCGATCCGGATGCGGCTCGCGATAGTCGGAGCAAGACCTTGGTCAAGCTTACGACCCCGGCCGGTGCGGCGATCGAAGTCGAGTGCGTCGTCGCTCGCGATCCGAGCACGACCTTGGGCGGCTTCAGCCGTAAGACGATCGAAGAAGGTCGCTTCATCGGGCAGGTCATCCTGCAACTCGGCGGTAAAGATAGCCCGGACATCGTGCCGCTGGTCGCCGGAATGCCGCGCAATCTGCTCGGCGGCGGCAAGCTGGCCGAGGCCGATCAAGCTGCCGGCGAAGAGATCGTGGTCACGCGCGTTCTCAACGTGTCCGGTAAGGACATCATCGACGCGCAATATAAAGACGAGTTGAAGCCCGAGGCCGCCGCGGCTTTGATCAACGCCAAGGGACGTCTGATCGCCAACGCTACGCTGGCGTGCGTCGATCGCGACTATGAACGAGACGTGACGCAACTGCACGTCGGCGAAAAGTTGTTCCTCAAGATCGTCGATGCCGATCTCGATACTTCCGATCAGCGTGATCATGCCCGTGTCGTTCTGACGACGGCTCGCGGCGATCGTGAAGAAGTGGAATTGGAAGAAACGTTGACGCATAGCGGTGTCTTCACCGGCAGCGTCTTGTTGAAGGCTCAAGAGAAGGCCACTCCGGGCAACTCGTCGCCGGTCGAAGCGCAGCTCGAAGCCTACTTCGGCGACTTGGTCATGGTCGAGTACGTCGACAAGGCCGCGAGCACGGAGTCGGGCGAATTGGCGTTGAAGATCGAATTGCCGGTCGTGGTCGGCACCGACGGCCTCGTCGCCGCGTTCAGCAAAACCTTCGGCGACGAAACCCTCGCCGTCGAAACGCAGTTCCACGTCGCCGAGAGCTACTTCGAGCTCTTCAAGAGCCATCAAAAGCTCGAGCGCAAGGGGGAGCAACGCACCGACCTCGAAGCCGGTCGTCGCGTGTTGCGCGAAGTGATGGAAGATTATCCGAATCCGAAGTACATCGCTCGCATCGCTTACCTCTTGGGCCAGTTCGCCCAAGAGTTGAAGGACTTCGATGAAGCGATCGACAACTACCAATTGATCGTGAAGCAGTATCCGGACAGCACGCTGGCTCCCGACGCGCAGTACAAGCTTGCTCAATGCTACGAAGAGCAAGGAGACTTCGACCAAGCCCTCGAAGCCTATGTGACGCTCGCCGCCACGTACCCGAAGAGTGCGCTCATCGCCAACGTGATGATTCGGATCAGCGACTACTTCTATAAGGGTGAAAACTTCGAAGTCGCCGCGCAGGTCGGCGAGAAGTTCCTCGAGCGTTTCGATGGTCACGAGTGGGGGCCGCAGATGGCCTTCCGTATCGGTCAATGCTATTACAAAGGCAAGGACTTCACTCGGGCCGGCAAGGCGTTCGACAACTTCACGAAGGTCTTCCCCGACCACGCGCTCTGCTCCGACGCTTGGTTCTGGGCCGGCGAAAGCTGGCGGATGGGGAACAGCATTCCCGAGGCATTCCGGCGTTACAACTGGTGCCGCTGGAAGTTCGCCGAAAGCGAAGCGGCCAAGTATGCCCGCGGTCGCTTGGCACTCCCCGAGATGTTGCAGCAGTTCGAGGCCGAGGCAAACAGCGTCGATCCGTAACGAACGGATCGCGACGCTCGGCCGAATTCGAACGGTTGTGTTGCTTTGATATTTACCGCGCCTCGCGCGCCGGCGTTCGCCGGTCGGCGCGGCGCATTACGAAGGATAGCTCGGTATGTTTTATTTGTTCGCGCAAGCAGCGGCGACCGCTACCCCCTCGGCTACGGCAGCGGCGACCGCCGCCGCCGCTCCCACCGCAACCGCTACCGGCACGGCCGCCGCGCAAGCGGCGATCGATACGGTCGTCGCGACCGGACCCGCTTGGTATGAAAGCGGCGCGATGGGCTACATGATCGAAGGGGGCTTCTTCATGTGGCCGATCTTCATCCTCGGCGTGTTGGCGTTCGGCGTCATCATCGAGCGCTATCGCAGCTTGAAGATGTTGTCGACCGATACGGACGAGCTTCGTCGTGAAGTGCTCGACCTGTTGCAAGCAGATCGCGTGGAAGAAGCGCTCGAAGTCTGCAACAAGGCGCAAGGCCCCGTGCCGGCGATTCTCGGTACCGGCCTCCGCAAGCTGCTCGTGCTCCGGAAACTGAACTACGATCCGGGCCGGATCGAAGAGCAAGTCGTGAAGGCGATGGACGACTACGGCGTACACGTTACGGCCGCGCTCGAAACGCATCTGCCGATCCTTGCGACGGTCTCCAGCGTGGCACCGATGATCGGGTTCCTCGGCACGGTGCAAGGTATGGTGATCTCGTTCGCCGATATCGTCGCGCAGCACGGCAAGACCGACATCGTGCAAGCGGCGGCCGGCGGTATCATGACCGCGTTGCTCACGACCGTGTTGGGCTTGGTCGTAGGTATTCCGGCGTTCACGGCCTTCAACTACTTCACGAGCTTGATCAACAGCTTCGTGCTCGAAGTCGAAGGCTCGGCTTCGGAATTGATCGAAGCCGTGACGTTGCAAACGGTCATCGATCAGCAAGCAGGCGTGGATCGATCGGCTCCCGAAGCGGTAGCGGCGGTCTAGGATCCGGTTCAAACCATGAAACTTCGTCGTTCAACCAGCAAGATGCTCATCGAGCCGCCGAGCGTGGCGACGGGAGATATTGCGTTCAATCTGCTCGTGTTTTTCTTGGTCTGCGCATCGACGCAGCCCGACAAAGGCCGGAAGCAAGACATTCCGCGTAGCGACCCGAAGCAACAGACCGAGCAAACTCAAAACATCGAAGTGTCGCTGACGCGCACCACGGCCGAGATCAACGGCAAGAAGAAGACGGCGATGGAGTTCCTACCGGACTTGCGCACCTTGCTGTCGTCGAAGACGAAGCAAGAAGATCGGGTCGTGGTCGTGAAAAGCTCGAAGGATACGCCGTACGATCAATGGATTTTCTACACGGGCCTGATCGGCGATGCCGGCGGGATCGTCACGTTGCAACTCGAAGAAGAACAAACGGTGGTTGCGAATTAGGCTCCGAGCGATCGGGGCGAATCCTTCGCATGCAATCTATCCATGAAAGTTTCACGGCGCTCATTCAAGGTCGAAGTTCCCAGCGTGGCGATGGGCGATATCGCCTTCAACCTGCTGGTGTTCTTCGTCATCTTGGCGAAGGCGCAAGACGATGCCCACTTGCAATGGAACCCCGCCAAGACCACGACGGTCGAAGCGGCGAAGAAGGCGCGCGTCGGCATCGTCGTCGATGTCGATAGCAAGCTTTATTTGAACGGCCACGCGGTCGATCAGATGAGCCTGGCCGATGCCGTGGAGAAAGCGCTCGGTACGGCCGGCAGCGGCGAGCGAACCGTATTATTGAAGATCGATAAACAAGCCCAGGCGCTGACCTTCGAAAAAGTCTTGGAAGCGGTCAGCAAAGCCGGTGGCGAGATCATCCATATTCTCGACAAAAAAGAAGGATAACATGACCAACGCACCGAAAACCGAAGCCCGACCTCCGCGCGGCCTCGCCGGCGATATTCATCGCGCTCGCAGCGGCGCCAACGCCACGGCCGAAGAACTGCGCGAGTTCGTGCGTCAGTTGCGCGGCCGCAGCCCGCAAGAGATGCTGGGCGTCGTCGCGGGCAGCAGCTTGGTGCGCGGCACGGTCGCAGCCTCGGTGATCACGCTGATCTTCATGGTCATCGGCACGCTCTGGCCGTATGCGATGCGAAAGATGAACCCCGTCGTGGCGACGAAGCCTGCGGTCGTTGAAGCGGCTCCCGCCGCTGCAGCCCCGGCCGCGGCGAATCCGGCCGCCGCACCTGCTGCGGGAACGGGTGCAGCTGCCGCGACCCCGGCCTCGGGTTCCGCCGCGTCTGACGCCGGCCCCGGTTCGCCCGATGTTCTCGGGAAGCTCGGCATCGGCGATACGAAGATCTCCGATCCGAAGAAGAACCCCTTGGACAACAGCAAAGACGACTTGCTGAAGGATTTGAAGTGATCCGCACCTACGTCATCGTGCGGGAACGTTCGGCATGAACTCGGCACGTCCTAGTCGACTGAAGCTGGTCTCGATCGTCGCGGCTTACGCGGTGTGGGTCGTGGTCGTCTGCGCTTGGATGGCCCGAGCCATTCCGACGATCATCCGGCTCGGTTTCCTCGGGCTCGAAGGGCGCTTCATTCCCGGCGACACCTTCTACGATATCTTCTTCGGCCTCGCCGGCTTGTGCGGCCTGTGGCTCGTGCGACAAGGTCGCCGGCTGAAAGGGCCCACGCGTTATGCCAAGTACACCTTGGCGTTCCCGCTGTTGTGGCAGGCTTCGGTCTATGCGGCCGATCGATTCGAGTTTGCGATCGTCCGTGCGAAGCTCGCCGACTTCGGCCTTACCGGCCTGTTCGTCGTCGGCCTCGTCTGGATCATCTGGTACGTCGAGCGTCGTTGGAACGAGCGATTCCACCACGGCATCCACTTGGATTCGACGGAGAAGCGGAAGCGAGATTGGAATCCGCTGCATCCCGAAGCTTGGTACTACGGCCGCCACAACGCCAAGCTGCATCAGTCGCTGGCGATCTTGGCGAACTATTCGCTATTGTTTTTCCTCGGCTTCATGCTGTCGAGCCAACTCGGCGGCTGCCAAGAAATCTACGAACTTCCCGCCGGCGGCGGTAAGCACCAGACGATTGCGCAGACGGTGAAGATCCAGAAGGTGATCAAGAAGAAGTTCGTCATCAATCCGTACAGCTCGATCATCATGGCTACGCGGCCGATCGACGACGTGAAATTACAGCTCGTCGAGAAGACGGCCCATAAGTATTCGATCGGCCAAGGCGAGGGAGACGTTTCCGGATACGCCGGCGGCACCGCGATGGGCAAGACGCGCTTCATTCGTCTCGAATACGCCGGCGGCGATTGGGATCAAGACTTCGGCATCGGCGCCGATCTCAATATGTTGATTCAATTCAACGTCCGCACCGGGCAGAAGACGGCCGACCAGACCGAGTCGCGCACCATTTCGCAGCTGGATAACTTCCCGGCCGGTAAGAGCCCGCCGCTGATGTATATGACCGGGCAGCGGTCGATCACGCTCTCGAAGAGCGAAATCAAGACGCTGCGCGAATACTTGTTCGACAAGCAAGGGATGCTGTTCATCGACAACGGCGGCAGCTCGGGCTTCCATAGCCAAGCCTTCGCGATGATGCGGCTGGTGGCGCCGGAGATCGAGCCGGTGAAGGTGCCGCTCGACGACATCATTCACCGCGTCCCTTACCAGATTCCGTTCTTGCCGTATGTCTCGCCGCACGGTGGTCGCGATGCTTGGGGCTGGAAGCTCAACGGTCGTTGGGTTTGCTACTACCATCCCGGCGATATCGGCGATGCTTGGAGCGACGGCCACTCCGGCGTCCGCACCGAAGTTTGGGAAGCGTGTTATCAATTGGGCGTGAACGTGATGGCGTATGCCAACGACGAATACGCCAAGTGGCTCATGGCCCGGATGGGGAAATAACTCTTCCTCGTCGAGCGCCGTTGTGTGTCCGGAAGCTGCCATGATGGTAAAATTCGCATCGGAACCTGATGGAAATTTTAGAGGTGTTGCGATGATTCGTGTCTGTCGAACTTCAGTCTTGGTCGGTCTCTTGCTGGTCGGCTTTGCGTCGGCCGCTCCGGTCGAGGCGTATGCGGCGAAGGGCTATGAAAAGCTCGACGAAATGGCGGTCGATCGCTGGGCGAAGCTCCGCGAAACCGAGCGCTATCAGCTCAACATCGCCGAGAAATACTACCGCGAGCAGAACTGGGCGGTCGCCGCCGGCGAGTACGAAAAGTTCGTCACGCTCTATGAAACGAGCGAGGGCTGCTCCTACGCGCAAATGAAATGGGCCAACTGCCAAGTCAAAATCAAGAAGCTGAACACGGCCGTGAAGGACGGCTATCAAACGGTTATCGACTACTGGCCCGAGTCGGCCGACGCCGTCGCTTGCTCCTATCTGATCGGCCGCACCTATAAGGAAATGGGAGAGATACAGCAGGCCAAGGCCGCGTATCTCAAGCTGCTCGATAAGCACAACGGCGAGATGGTCGCCATCCTCGCGCGACTCGATCTGGCCGACTTGGCCCGCATCGAACAAGACCGCGGTCGGCAAATCGCGTTATTGAAAGAGTTGGTTCACAGTGCGCCGCGCGTCGGCGATGCCGGCCGGCAGATCGGCGAAATCTCGCGGACCTTGGCGATCTTGCTGTTCGAAGACGGTCTCTTCGCCGACGGCGTGGCCTCGATGGGCACTACCTGGAAAGAGCCCGAGCTCTCGTATTACCTGTGGCTCTACGTGCGCGAACCGCTCGGGCGTCTGATCGCGGTTCCCGAAACGAAGGACCGAGGAATCAAGGTCGCCGACGACGCGATCGCGTACTTCATCCAACAGCAACCGCAAGCGCCGAAAGACGACGCCGAGCGCGCTCGCGCCAAGTCGATGGCCTACTACGCGGCCGACATGCATCAGTATGCCGGACGCCAGGCCGAAGCCGGCATGATGTACGACAAGCTGTTGGCCCAGTACGGCAACGACGACGAAGTGCTCGCGCGCTATGCCGCGTATCTCAAGACCCAAAACCGACGCGACGATGCCCGCAAGGCCTACGGCCGGATGAAGAACCAAATCGAAGGGCAGCATCAAGTCGCCTATTCGTATCGCGAAGAGAGCAAGCCGCTGCTGGCCGTGCCGATCTACCAAGACCTGCTCACGAAGGATGCCGCCAACGCCCCGCGCTGGCAGTACAGCCTGGCCGAAGTCTATCGCGACGGGGGCAAATACAAGGAAGCGATCGCCTCGTTCCAACAATGCGACAACTTCCCGACGAACCTACAGCAGATCGGCGGCTGCTATCGGGCTCTCAACCAGTTCCGCGAAGCGATCGGCATCTACACGCAGATCGTCGGCGGGTACGAAGCCTCGGCTTCTTGGGCTCTACTGCAGATCGGCTACACGCAAGAGCAAGCCGGTCAGGCCGAAACCGCGATCAAGACGTTTCAGCAAGTGTGCAAGCGCTATCCGAAGACGGGCGAAGCCAGCCAAGCCCATCAGCACTTGAACAACAAGTATAAGATCATGGTGACGCTCGGCGGTGCGAAAGAAGAATAAGCCGCACGGCCGACAAGCGATCTACCGAAAGAAGCGGGGAGCGTCAGCTCCCCGCTTCTTTTTTACTCCGGTTTTACTTCCGGCTTACTCCTCGCCGCCGCTCTTCGCCTTCTTCGCTTTGCGGGCTTCGTACTCGGCGATGGTCTTCTCCGGCTCGGCTTCGAACAGGTCTTTGCAACCGGTGCAGCAAACGTAGTAGGTCTTCCCCTTGTACGTCAGGGCCATCGTCCCTTGGCCGCCGGTAACGACACACTCGGGGCCGCCGCTCCCTTTGCCGAAGTCGCTGCCGACGCGCGTGTAGCCGATTTCCGCCAGTCGGGCATAGGCGTCTCCTTGCGGAGTCCGTCGTTCGAGCATCACGCTGAGCCGAGCCCCTTCGGCCCGCAGGCGAATCGTCACCCGGCTCGGCCCGCCGTTCTTTTCGGCCGCGTCTGCGTCGTCGGCATCGAACGTCAAAACGCCGTCGTCGCCGAGCGAGCCCGTGTAACCGTGTTGGGTGCCGTCGGCCGATTTCGTATCGAGCCGAAACTTTCCTTTATCGACGAACGAGATCCGGCCTTCGACGAAGTGCTTCCCGGCCGGGGCTGCGAAGTCGATCGAGGCCTTGTCGGCCGCGAACTTCCAATGCCAATCGGCCTGCTCGATCCAGCCCCCTTTGTTGGAGCCCCGTACGACCGAACCGACTCCCTTCCAGATACCGACGAAGTCTTGCAACGGCTCCAACTGCCCGACCGCGGCTTTGCGCTCCGGCGTATCGGCCGTTACGACGACAGGCAGCAGAGCGACGATCAGGGCCGAAGAAATCCAGCTACGCATGAGGCGATACCTAAAAGGGAGGAACGTGAGCGTTTCGGTTGGGCGACGAACAGGGCCGCGGATCGCGAGGCCGATCGTCGAAGCAGGGGGGCGGGGGTTCGGACCGCGCACGGCCGAACTCCGCTCTATTTTAGCAGCGGAGTCGCCGGTTGCATCGGCCAAGTCGAGAATTTCGCGCTCGCGGCTCGAAGCCTATTTCAAGCTTATTTCGGTGGAGCAGGCGGGGCGACGACGATCGGAGCGGTCGAGATTTCCGACTTCACGTCGCGCAAGTAAAGATCCCAGAACTGCTGCATCCGGCCGCTCAACTCGGGCCCGGTCGGAATGCCGTGGCCGGCCCCCTGCATCGGGATCAAGAGAGACACCGTGCCGGCTTGCTTCAAGGCGGCATCGAGCCGTTCGGCGTTCGTGTAGTTCACGCGCGCATCGGCGGTGCCGTGGACGGTCATGATCGGCACCGCTTGCTTCGTCACATACGTGAGCGGCGAGACCGCCTTGGCGACGTCGGCCTTCTCGGCCAAGCTGCCGCCGATCAGCCCGACGACCGCCGGATCGTCTTTCTTCGCGGCTTCGCCCTGCATAAGCGGCGTCGTCAGATCCGAGGGGCCGCAGAAGTTGATGACGCACGTGATCGCACTGCTTACGCCGGAATGCTCGCCGACGTCTCCTTCCAGGTCCTTGTTGCCGGCCGTGAGCCCGAGCAGGGTGACGAGATGTCCTCCGGCCGATCCGCCGGTGGCGCCGATGCGCTCCGGATCGATGTTCAGCTCCTTCGCATGAGCCCGAATCCAACGGATCGCCGCTTTGCAATCGTAGATCTGGGCCGGCCAAATCTTTTCGCCGCTCAGCCGATAACCGACCGAGATCGCCGCATACTTGCCGCTTGCCGCGAGGAAGGCCGCAGGTTGGGCATAACCTTTCCTATCGCCGCCGCTCCAGCCGCCGCCGTGAATGAACACCACGACCGGCACCGGCTTATCGTCCACGCGCTTCTTCGGCAGAAAAATGTCGAGCTGCTGTTTCGGATTGTCGTTGCCCGCATAAGGTTGGTCAAAACGAATGTCGACCGTGCTCTCGAAGGCCTGCTTGATCTCTTCCGTCGGCGTCGGCTTGCGCGTGGCTTCCGCTTGCGGTTTCGCCGGCGCCGCTTGCTGCGCCTCGGCCGAAGCTGTGTGCCCAAGCAAGAGAGCCGTCGCCACGAACAGACGGAATCGCGAGAAGGTCGTTTTCATGGGAAAGGGTCCGTTGAAATTACACGTGTGAGCGATGCAGTTGCGAACCAAACAGTCGAGATCCTATTTCACGCTGCGCCGAGCGTCAAACTCTGCGGTGTCTCCGATCAGTGCCCCATTTACTTCGGCGCGGCATTGCTCGCGGCGGCTCGCTCGGGAGCGACTTGCTTCACGAGCTTGTGAACGGCCGCGGCGATGTTTTCTTCGATCCCGTCTCCCCAGCGAAACGCCGGCCTGCCGTACTCGAAAAGGTTGGAACCCCCTTCGTAGCCCCCTTCGTTCCACACGCGCCGCGACGGAATGTAAGCGATCATGTCGTCGACGTAGCCGAAGACCCACGTGCCCGGCCCGAACTCGCGCTTAAAGCGCAGCGCGTAGTCGACGACCGTCTCGGCTCCCATGCCGACGATGAGCAACTCATCACCCAGCTTCCAAGCGTGCAGCGGATAAGGATAGGCCGCGGGAAACTTTGCGCCGGCATCGAGCAACTGCAACAACCGCGCGGCCCAACGTGCCCGCACCGGGCTCTTGTCTTGCATCGCCGTGTGCAGGTCGCCCCGATCGACGACTTTGAGGTACGGCAAATCGAGCATCTCGAACGTGGTCGCCAGCTTCGGCGAAACCGGCTTGAGCGGCTTGCCGAGCGCTTCTTCGACGCCGACCGCGAGCATGTGCCCATACCGCTCGCAGAGCTCGACGCTTCTTCGCGGCAGGGGGTTCTGGTCGCCGCCGCAGGTGTTGACGAACATCGCCGTCGCGCCGGGATGGCTCTTCTCGAGTTCGAGCTGCGCGAAGCCGGGATAATCGCCGCACCACTTCATGAAGTTGAGCGTCGTCGGATGGCAGGCGTAGCCGAAGAGAATCGCGTCGAGCTTGCCGTCGGGGCGAGTCACGGTCATCACCGGCACCGCATGATCGACGGGCCCGACGAGCGGCGTCCCTTTCGCGATCATCTGCGGAACTTCCGCTTCACGGTTGTTGCGCCGGTTCACGGCGAATGTCGCGCGCCCTTCGCCGGTCTGAATGCGAGCCGGCGCGAGCGCCGCGAGCGCCCGGCCGATCATCTCGACCATCGCCGTTTGCATTTCCGTCGTGTATTCATCGACCAGGGCCACCTGAGCGGCTTCGATCGGATAGTAATCGATCAGGTCGTCGCCGAGCCGAGGGCCGCAGTGGTTGTGCGAAAAGGTAATCATCACCTGCGCTCGTTCGAGCGCGAAGCGTTGCTTGAGCTGCACGAAGACCGGATCGCTGAAAACTTTCGGCACCCCTTGAAAGTCGCTCGTAACGAGCACGGCCCGATTGCCGGCCTCGTCTTCCAGCGCGAGGGCCTTCATCCAGAGGTCGTGCAGCTTGCCGTCGGGGGCGCGCTTCGAGCCGTAGCCGGCCAGCCACACGGACTTCGCCGGCGTAATCACGGCCTTCGCGATACCGACTTTCCAATCGGCCCCCGCGACGGACGCCGACCCTCCCGCAGCGACCAGCAACACCGCTGCAAAACACACGACCCAGCGGAATCTACAGGGCGAGTTCGCGCGAAGCGGGTAGGCATCGAAACCGATATTCATCTTGCGTAACCTCGATAGCTGCGGACGGAGTTCCGTTTACTTCTGTTCGGCTTTCTTTTCGGGCTTCTTTCCTGCGAACCAATCGCGCGGAATGTCGAGCGCCCAAACTTCGTTGCTCAGCGGGCTCGCATGGCCGCCGGCGAGCCAGAGCTTATCTTGGAAGACGAACGCCGAGTGCTCGTGTCGGTCTTTCCACGACGTCGCCGTTTTCAGTTGCGTCCACTCCCGGCCGTCTTGCGAGTGCCAGACGTCCCCCCAATTGCGCGACGGATTGTTCGACCAACCGCCGAGCACCCACATCCGGTCCCGATACACGACCGAAGAGAACCAGAGACGCGGGCTCCACGGCGCGGCAGCGGTCACCTTCGTCCACTGGATGCCGTCTTCCGACGACCAGACATCGTTCGTCGCGTGGTACTTCGGCACGTAGTTGCCGCCGCCGAAGACGTAGATCTTGCCGTTCAACACGACCGCCTGATGATACGCGCGCGGCGACCAGCCGGCATTCGCGGTGGCGAGTTCCCAGGTCTTGCCGTCGGCCGACGACCAGACATCGTTCTTCAGACTCTTCTCGTCGCCGAAGTAATAGTTCTCCGTGCCGCCGAGCAGCCACATCCGGCCTTTGAACTCGACCACGGCGGCCGCGATGCGCGGAGTCCAAGCGGCGTGTTCCGTGGACTGCGTCCATTTCGCGCCGTCCGTCGACGACCAGACCTCGTTGCTCGCGCCGTGTCCTTCGAGTCGGCCGTTGTACCAGCCTCCCATGAACCACATCTTCTTGTCGAAGACGAGCGTCATCGGCAGGTCGCTATGTTTCCAAGGGGCACTCTTTTCGACGAGGTTCCAAGTCTTGCCGTCGGCCGAGTTCCAGACGTCGCGCGGCGGCGCGGCATAGGAATTGAACCAGCCGCCGAAGATCCAGAGCCGATCGCCGAACACGACCTCGCCTTGCGAATCGCGCGCCTGCCATTCGGCCTTCTCGGCGACCTTCACCCAATTCGGAGCCGGCTCTTCCGCCGAGGCCGGAGTCGCGGCGACGACGAAGAGCAGCAGACCAACCCAACTCGCTATGCGCATGTTCATGAATCCGTTTCCGCGACGAGGTATTGCTTCGCCTCCACCGGCGAACGCAATTTATAACCCGCCGACGAACGACGATGCTACAAAAACCTCCTGAATTACCGGCGGCGCAGGATGTCGCAGCACGTTATATCTAGTCTCGCTCATGTCTCCCTTTCCGTTTCCTCTGGGGTCGAGCGCCAGATAAAATCGAAGCTCCGAATCCAAATGCTCGAGCATCAGTACCATCAGTACTGCGATTCGCTACGCCCCTTTCCTCTCCGCTGATTCTTCATGCACTCCCACGCTACTACTCGCCGCGACTTCCTTGCCACGTCTCTCGCTCTCGGCGCCGCCGCTCTCTCGCGGCCGTCGTTCGCCGCCGATCCGGCACCCGACATCGTTAAGTCGAACCCGGCCGAGCCGATCATCGATATTCACCAGCACACGAACTACCACGATCGGACCAACGCTCGTTTGCTGTTTCATCAGCGTGCGATGGGCGCCACGCAAACCATTCTGCTCCCCGCGGGCAGTTCGGTGCGTCGCCCTTCGACGAACGACGGCAAATACAACGGCCTCGGCGGAGTCCGAGCCGGCGGCAACGAGACCGTCGTCGAAATGGCCGCCGCGCATCCGAAAGAGTTTTATTTCGGTGCGAACGAAGTCACCGATCTTCCCGAGGCCCGGAGCGAGATCGAGAAGTATTTGAAGCGCGGCGCCGTGATCATCGGCGAGCAGAAGTTCATGGTCGAGTGCGATTCGCCCGAGAGCCGGATCTTGTACGCGCTCGCCGCCGAGCATCAAGTGCCGATCCTGTTGCACTTCCAGCACGGGACCTACAACCGTGGTTTCGAGCGCTTCGCCACGGTGCTCGAGAAGTTCCCGAAGACGATCTTCATCGGTCATGCGCAAACGTGGTGGGCCAACATCGATAAGAACCACGCCGATCAGTCGGTGTTGTATCCCAAGGGAAAGGTCACTCCCGGCGGACTGACCGATCGCTACTTAACCGACTATCCGAATATGTTCGCCGATATGTCGGCCGGCTCCGGCCTGAACTCCTTGCTGCGCGACGAAGAGCAAACCCGCGAGTTCTTGAAACGTCACCAAGATAAGATTCTCTTCGGCAGCGATTGCAACGACGACGCCGGAAGCGGCAAGACCTGCCAAGGCTCGCAAACGATCGCCGCGATTCGTCGTCTTGCGCCGGAGAGAGCGATCGAGCGCAAGATCCTGTACGAAAACGCCAAGAAACTTTTCCGACTCGCGTAAGAGGGCTTCATCGCGAAGCGGAATCGCCGGTCGGGGTGTTGCGCTTGGTCGAGTGCAGCCGCCACCACGACGCGAGCAGACCGCCGAGAAGATTCTGCATCACCCCGCTGAACACCGCGGGGACCGCGGCGAGGGGTTGCGTGGCGAAGTGCTTCTTCGCGAGCATCGCCGCCATGCCGCCGTTCTGCATGCCGACCTCGATCGACACGGTGCGCGCGATCTCCGTCGAATAGCCGAGCACTTTCGAGACGAGATAGCCGAGGAAGAAGCCGAGCACATGGAGCGCGAAGGCGGCGATCACGAGCTTGCCGAAATTCGCGGCGATCAGATCGGCGCTCGCGGCGACGATCCCCCCGGTAATTAAGCTCAGCGCCACGACGGAGATCGGCGGGCCGAACGGAGCGACCCGCGCCACTCCTTTCGGAAACAGCCAGTTGCACACGACCCCGATGACGACCGGAACCACGACGGCTTGCAACGTCGACACGCATAAGCCCCACGCATCGACCGGCACATACTGACCGGCGAGCGTGCTGCACCATAGCGGTGTAAAGATAAACGCGAGCAGCGTCGATGCCATCGTCAACACGACCGACAGGGCGACGTTCGCGTCGGCAAGAAACGTGATCATGTTCGATGCCAAACCGCCGGGGCAACTCGCCACGAGGATCAATCCCACGGCGAAGCCCGGCTCCAACTGCAATATCCAAGCTACGAACCAGCCGATGAGCGGCATCAGCGTATACTGCGAGGCGAAACCGAGCGCCACCGAACTCGGCATCTTGAGGATGCCGCGAAAGTCGTCGATGCTCAAAGTCAGCCCCATGCCGAGCATGGAGACGCTCAGCGCCCAGACGATCCATTGGCCCGCGAACCAGAGGAGCATGTCGGGCCGATAATAGCCGACGACCGCCGTAGCGAGGAGCCAAACGGGATACAAGTTCGTGAACCAGCCCAAGAGGCGATAGATCATAGAGACCGGAAAAGGTTGAGTTTCGGATGTGGGTTACACGGGACTGGTTGGCACGAGGCGTTCGCGAGGCGGAGTCGCCGCTAGTCTATCGCCGGCGGCTCGCGCCGCAACACAGCCGGCGATATTCACGCAGCCGAACGACTCGAGGCGGCGGATTTCATTCGCACCGGCGCGGCTCCCGTTCTACAATCGCGAAAACTTTCGCCGGCCCGCGCTAGGTCGTACCATGCCGGTCGCTTCGCCCCCTTAAGCTTTCTTACGAAAGTAATTCATCATGCTCTTTCGACTTCGCTCTTACGCGTTCTCGCTCCTTCTTCTCGCCTCCTCCGGCACGGCGCACGCTGCCGAGGCGCTGTGGATCGCCACGCCGCTGACTCCCGAAAACGGGTTCACGACCGGCATCGAAGGCCCGGGCTGCGATGCGGCCGGCAACATCTATGCCGTGAACTTCGAGAAGCAAGGAACGATCGGCAGGACCACGCCGGACGGCAAGACCGAGATCTTCGTCCAGTTGCCCCAACTCGGCCCGAAGAAGACGCAAAGCGTCGGCAACGGCATCGTCTTCGATCGGGCCGGCATGATGTACGTGGCCGACTACGTCAACCATAACGTTCTTCGCGTCGATCCGAAGACGCGCGAAGTCACGGTCTTCGGGCACGACGATAGCTTCAGTCAGCCGAACGACGTCGCCATCGGACCCGACGATGTGATCTTCTGCGCCGATCCGAATTGGGGCACCAGCGCCGGGCAGATCTTTCGCGTCGATCGGAGCGGCACGATCACGCGCGTGGCCGAGAAACAAGGAACCACGAACGGCATCGAAGTAAGTCCCGACGGCAAGTGGCTCTACACGAACGAGAGCGTGCAGCGCGGCGTGTGGGCCTTTCCGATCTCGGCCGACGGCAAACTCGGCGAGCGTAAACTGGTGAAACAGTTCGAGGGCTTCGGCTTCGACGGCATGCGTTGCGACGTCGACGGCAATCTCTACGTCACGCGCCACGGCAAAGGAACGGTCGTCGTGCTCTCGCCGCAGGGGGAAGTGCTACACGAAGTCGACGTGCTCGGCAAGTCGCCGAGCAACATCTGCTTCGGCGGACCCGACGGCCGGACGGCTTATGTCACGGAAGTCGAACACCGGCGGCTGGTTTCGTTCCGCACCGATCGGCCCGGCTTGGCTTGGCAACGGTGGCAGGAAAGCAAGAAGTAAGCGCGAAGAAGTAAACAGATCGGCGATCTGTCTATTCGCCGTAAGCAGTCGGTAGATCGGCGGAAAGTCGTCGTTCAAACGGCAATCTGCTTGCTGCCGCCTCGCCGCTTCACTATCAATGGGGAATCCACACCGGCCTCGCCCCTCGCTCGCCCACCGCTCTTTCCAAGGAACTCAGTCATGAAATTCCATTTACGTTTCGGGTTGCTATCGACCGCATTACTATTGTCCGCCATGTCGCTGACCGCCACGTCGCTAATGGCCGACGAACCGAAGCCGGCCGCGAAATCGCGCGACGGCGCGACTAAGCCGAGCGAAGCCGCCCCGAGCGGCGAGCGCAAGCCGAACGCCGAGGCTCCGCGCGGCGAGCGACAAACCGACGGCCGACGAGGCGGGGCACGCTCCCTGTTTCCCGACGAGGTGAAGCTCACCGCCGAGCAACTCACGAAGCTCGAAGAACTGCAAACCAAAATCAATACGCAAGCTACCGAACTCTCGAAAAAGCGCGACGCGATTTTGACCGACGAACAGAGGACGGCTCGCGACGGAGCGTATAAGAAGATGCGCGAAGGAAACCTGAGCCGCCAAGAGGCCGCCGATCTGATCGCTACGGCAGTGAAGCCGACCGCCGAGCAAAAAACCAAGCTCGATGCGGTCGAAGAAGAGGCCAGGAAACTCCGCGGCGATGCCGAGACGCAACGACTGGCGCTCCTCACCCCCGAGCAGAAGACGACGTATCGCAAGGTGCAGGCGACCCGCGATTTGGAGCGCATGTTTGCTATGCCGGGTGACTTTACCTTGACCGATGAGCAGAAGAAGGGCTTGAAGACGCTGCAAGACGAACTCATCGGCGAGCTTACGGCTGCGACCGAAAAGCGCGACGTGATTCTTACCGACGAACGCAAGGCCGCTCGCGAGGCGGCGTATAAAGATATTCGTGAAAACAACAAGGATCGCCAAGCCGCGGCGGAAGCGCTCGATGCTGCTTTGAAGTTAACCGATGCCGAGAAGTCGGAGCTGAGCGCCAGCGAGCAAAAGTTGAACGAGCTACGGCAGAAGATCCAGGAGCGGAAGCTTGCGCTGCTCACGGCGGAGCAGAAGCAAGAGTTCGAAAAGAAATTCGGCTCACGCTCGCGCTAAACGCGACTTGTCCCGAAAGGCTCCCCTAAGTTCACTGCTTCTCAAGCTGCCTCACGACGAACTCCGCGGCCGCATGGTATGCCTCGACGACCTTCTTCCGGTCGGCGTTGGGGAGCCCGTGCTCGGCTCCTGCGAAGCGGATGAGGCGATGTTCGACGCCGTGCCGCGCGAGTTGTTCGGTCATCCGTACCGACGACTCGAACGGCACGTCGGTATCGGCCTCGCCGTGCAGCATGATCGTCGGCGGATAGTCGGGCGTCACGTTTCGTTCAGGCACAAATGGCGTAAACATCGCCGACTGCTCGCGCGGATTCCAGCCGGTGACGGTTTCGGCCCAAGTGCCGGAGCGGCGCGCATATTGATACACGGCGCCGCCGTCTCCTTTGCGCTCCCGCGCATCCGAGACCGGCGGACCGAGCGCTACTTTCGCCGCTTCTTCCGGCGATGTTTTCTGCGCGGCGTTGTGGCACGCGTGCTTGCTCGCTTCAAACGTCCACGGGCCGCCGAGGTCGCCGTAACCCCACAACGAGACCAGCGCCACCGGCCTCGGGTTCACCCGATAGCCCGTGACGAACGTCAAGTATCCTCCCGCCGAACCTCCGCAAACCGCGACCCGTTTCGGGTCGGCGGCGAACAGTTCCGGACCGGAAGCACGGACCCATCGAAACGCGTCGGTCACGTCGTCGACGATCGCGGGGAGTTTGGTTTCCGGAGCGAGGCGATAATCGATGGAAACGATCGCATAACCGCGCGGCAGAAACTCTTCGCGCATCCAATTCGGCACTCCGGTTCGGTAGCCGTTGATCAACGCCCCGCCGTGAATCCAAACGACGACCGGCCGCGGCGTCTTCGTTTTCTCGCGCATCAGCACATCGGCCTTGATCTCCAACGTGCCGACCTGCTTATAGACGAACGTCTCCAGCAGAAAGTCGGGCTTTGTCGCGACGGGCTTTTCCTGCGCCGCGGCGTGTGACGTCAAACTCGCGAGCACGATCGGTAACGAGAGAAAACGGAGATGCATGACGCAGACCTCGGTTAAGAAAATGAGCCGCCAGTTTTAGGAAAGTTCGGGACGTCGCTCGGCCCAGGGTTGGATTTGCTCCCAAGCCCGCGCGGCTTGCAGAACCACGGCATCGGCGAAGCGCCGACCGACGATCTGCAAGCCGACCGGCAAGCCGGCCCGAGTTCGACCGCACGGCACGCTGATCGCCGGTTGGCCCGTCAGGTTGAAGCCATACGTGAACGGGCTCCAGCGCAACTCGGCCCCGTCGACGCCGGCCGGCAGCTCCGGTCGATTTCGACCGATCACGAACGGCGGCACCGCCACGGTCGGCGTCACCAGCAGATCGAAGCGCTCGAAGACGGCACGCGTTTGTTGCCACACGCCGTTGCGCTCGACGAGCGCGTTCACGTAGTCGACGGCCGAGAGCTTCAGCCCCCGCTCGGCGACCGGCACGAGGCCCGGATCGAGCAAGTTTTTCTTTTCGGCGAAACCATTCGCCACGCGCGCCCCGATGCCGCCGTAGAAGAACACGGTCCAACAGTCGTAAGGGTCTTTCCATTTCAACTCGACTTCTTCGACCGTCGCTCCTGCTGCGGCTAAGTGACGAGCCGCATCGGCACACAGCGCCGCAACTTCGGGCTCGACCCAGGCGTAGCCGAGGTCGTCGCTATAGGCGATGCGCAAGCCGCGAATCCCCGCGTCGAGCTGCGCAAGATAATCGCGCGGCGCAGCGGGGAGCGAGTTCGGGTCTCGTTCGTCGGGACCGGCGAGGACCTCCAACGTCAGAGCGGCGTCGGCCACGGTGCGCGTCAACGGGCCGGTATGCCGCAACGAGTCGACGCCGGTCGCGGGATAATTCGGCACGCGCCCGAACGACGGTTTCAGGCCGACGAGCTCGCAGAACGAAGCGGGAATGCGAAGCGAACCGCCGCCGTCGGTGCCGATGCCGATCGGCCCTAGGCCGGCTGCAACCGCACTTGCGCCGCCGCCGCTGCTGCCGCCGGGCGTAAGCTCCGTGTTCCACGGATTGCGCGTAACGCCGAACACGCGGTTCTCGGTGACTCCCTTCCAACCGAACTCCGGCGTATTCGTTTGGCCGAGCAAGATTGCGCCGGCGCGGCGCATCCGCTCGACGCTCGGGGCGTCTTCGGCGGCGATATTGTTTTCGAAGAGCTTCGAGCCGGAAGTCGTGCGCACACCCTTGGTCGGCAGCAAGTCTTTAATCGAGACCGGCACGCCGTGCAACGGGCCGAGCTTGTCGCCGCGCATCACGGCCGCTTCCGCTTCGCGCGCCGAGCGCAAGGCTGCGTCGGCGGTGAGCGTGCAAAAGGCATTCAGCCGCGGGTTGAGTCGTTCGATCCGTTCGAGCACCGTCTTCACGACCTCGACCGGCGAGACTTGCTTCTCCCGCACCGCCGCGGCCAACTCGACCGCCGATAAGTAACAAAGCTCTTCGGCGTTCATCGTGTTCTTTCGCTGCGACCGAGGGCGAAGTCATGACGAAAGTGTAAGTGACGCGAAGCGACGACGCAAAGTCGGCCGGCGAACCAAGATTCTCCTCGAAAGATCGTTCGCAACGCATCGACGACCGTGAAAATCATTGAACCCGACCGTCGCTTTAGTTAGGGTGTCGAGTTCCTAGCTGGTGCCGAACCAGATCTGCCGTCGAAGATTTCCGTGGAAAGCCGATGCCGATGAATGTTCTCGACTCGTTTCGTCTCGATGGTCGCCGCGCGGTCGTTACCGGCGGGTCGCGCGGCTTGGGGCTGGAGATGGCTCGCGCGCTCGGTCAAGCCGGCGCCGAGTTGGTGCTCGTCGGCAGAGACGAAGAGCATTTGAAACAAGCGCGCGAGGTTCTTACAAGCGAAGGGCTGCGCGTCTCGACCGTGGCTGCCGATCTCGGGGTGCCCGACGAGGCCGAGCGGTTGTGCGAGCGGCTGCTGCGCGAGTTCGATCCGATCGACATTCTGGTGAACAACGTCGGCGGCCGGCGCATCAACATCCCGACGGAAGACTTGCCGCTGGCCGACTGGCAAAAGATCATCGATTTGAATCTGACCCATGCGTTTCTCTGCACGAAGCTCCTCGGCGGCGCGATGCTGAAACGCCGGCGCGGCCGAATCATCAACGTCTCTTCGATCTCCGGTATGTGGGCCGGCCGGGCGATGCGCGGACGGGCGTACGAGACATCAAAGGCCGCTCTGACGATGTTCACCAAGGCCGTCGCCGCCGATTGGGCGCAGTACGGCGTCACGGTGAACGCCATCGCGCCGGGCCCCTTTCTCACCGAAGCCAACCGCCGCTGGATCGGCGAGCGGCCGGAGTTTAAGAGCGAGGTCGAGGCGCTGATTCCGATGGCTCGTTGGGGCGAGCCGCACGAGATCGGCGGCCTGGCCGTGTATCTCGCGAGCGACGCGTCGAGCTTTATGACCGGTTCGGTCGTCGTGATCGACGGCGGCAAATTACTTTGGTAGCGTGACGACCACTTCTTTCAGCCGACTTGAAATTTCGCCTTGAGGTAACATGATGAAAAACCACGGTTACGCATTCTCGATCGTTTGCCTAGTGCTCTTCCGCTCGGCCCTCGTCTCGGCCGAAGTTCCGGCACCGACCGGCGACACGATCGTCGCCCCCGATGCGAAGTGGGAGTTGCTCTACACGCGCACTGCGAACATCAAAGGGGGCCTGACGGAAGGGCCGGCCGTCGCTCCGGACGGCAGCATCTACTTCTCCGACATTCCTTTCGGCCACGACCGGGGGCTGATCGTGCGCTTCGATCCGAAGCTCAAGCAAAACACGATCTTCAGTGAAGACAGCGGCAAGTCGAATGGCCTCGTCTTCGATCTCCAAGGTCGGCTGCTGGCTTGCGAAGGAGCCGGCCAGGGAGGGCGTTGCGTTAGTCGTTGGGACATCAAGCAGAAGACGAAGACCTCGGTCGTCGACGGCATCAACGGCAAACGCTTCAACGCCCCGAACGATATCTGCATCGATCGAGACGGCCGCATCTACTTCACCGACCCGAAGTATTTGGGGGACGAGCCGATGGAGCTGAAGCACATGGCCGTGTATTGCATCGAGCCTTCCGGCGCGATTCGCGAAATCACGCACGAAGTCGCCAAGCCGAACGGCCTCGCGATCAGTCCCGACGGCAAGGTGCTCTACGTCGCCGATCACGACAACGGCAGCGTCGACGTCACGAAGCCCGGCCCTCCGAAGGCCGGCGCGATGAAGATCTACGCCTTTCCGCTCGGCGGCAACGGTTCGGTCGACGGACCGCGCCGCACGATCGTCGACTTCGGCGACAAGAAAGGTTGCGATGGGATGACCGTCGATGCCGCAGGCCATGTTTATCTCACGGTTCGCGAGCCGTCGCGGCCGGGCATCATGGTCGTCGACGGCGACGGCAAGGAAATCGCCTTCATTCCGACCGGCGCTGCGAACCAGTCGGGCGAGGCCGTGGTCGGCCTGCCGAGCAACGTCGAGTTCGGCATCGGCGAAGAAGCGAACGTACTCTACGCGACGATCGATCTGAGCCTCGCGCGCATCCCGCTCAAGGCCCGTGGATTCCATGTGCAGTACCCGTAGCGAAAACGGCGGTAAACCATCGTTTCTACGGCAAATACGGTGAAAACGGACTCGGCATTCGACGTCCGCCGGGGGCTGCTATAATAGGTTTCTCGCAGCGCCTCATTCGACTTTGCGCCGCGCTCGACTTCCCGCCACCGCCCCCCCAGCCGTGAACTTTCGATGAAGCACCGGTTGCTCTACGCTCTTGCCTTGGCATCGCTTGCGCAAAGTGCCGCCTCGTCGGCCGAGTTGCCGGGGCAGACGCGCAAGTTTATCGAAACGCATTGCAGCGAATGCCACGACGCCGGCACGAAAAAAGGAGGGCTCGATCTCACGGATCTCAAGCCCGACCTGGCGGATCGGGCCGTGCTGCAGCGCTGGGTTTCGGTTCACGACCGCGTGCGCGACGGCGAGATGCCTCCGCCGTCGAAGGAAGGGGCACCGCCGGCGAAAGAGCGCGAGGCGATGCTCAAGGAACTCGCGAACCTGCTGCACGCGGCCGACAACCAGCGGCAGCGAACGGAAGGTCGCGTGCCGATTCGCCGACTCAATCGGACCGAATACGAAAGCACGATGCGCGACTTGTTCTCGATGCCCGGCCTGCAGGTGAAAGACCTGCTGCCGGAAGACGGCCGGGCCGACGGCTTCGATAAGTCGAGCGTCGCGCTCGAAATCTCACCGGTGCAACTGCGGAAGTATCTCGAAGCCGCCGACTACGTGCTTGATGAAGCCATCGCACACGAAGACAAACCGACGGTCTTTCAGCAGCGCTTCCGCCGGATCGGTGGACTGGCGCAGTTCTGCGAATGCTCGTTTCCGATCAAGAATCGCCGCGTCGACATGAGCGTGGTCGAGCGCATCCGTCCGCGCGACGGCACGGTCGGCATTCACATGCGCGATTTCGGCACGCATCTGCAAGCGATGGACTCGCTCGGCATCATCACCCACGCGCGCCCTTCCTACGACTGCTTGGTCGAGAACTTCTCTCCCTTCCACTCCGGCTTCTATCGTCTGCGCACTTCGGTTTGGAGCTTCAACTACAACAAGGGAGAAATCGGGGAGACCGATCGCCTGCAATCGATCGCGCTGACCGCGAACGGTCGCGTGTTGGCATACGTCGACGCCCCTTCGATGCAGCCGCGGACGCATGAGATCGTCGTGTGGTTGAACGAAGCGGACACGGTGGAACTCAACCCGGCGAGCCTGTGGCCGAACTTCAATACCGCTTACAACCACGAAGGCCCCGGCGTGGCGGTCGATTTTTTCGACGTCGAGGGGCCGTTGAACGACATGTGGCCGCCGGCGAGCCATCGGCGGCTGTTCGGTAATCTGCCGATCGCCGAGATTCCGCATGAAAAAGATCGCGAGTATCCGCGCCAACCGGTGAAGCCGATTCGTCGCCCCGGCTTTCGGCCGGATCATACCGACGGCAAGGAGTTTCAGAAGTGGCAACCGATCTGGACGGCGGCCTCGCCCCGACCGAACGACGACGCCCCGCGCTTGCTGCGCGACTTCTTGCCCCGTGCGTTTCGCCGACCGGTCACGGAAGAAGAGCTCGCCGTCTACGTGAAGATCGCGCGGGAGCGAATCGACGCCGGCGACTACTTCGAAAACGCGATGCGCGCCGCGTATCGGGTCGCCCTCTGCTCGCCCGACTTCATCTTCATTCAAGAGCCGCCGGGAGCGAATTCGCCGCAAGATCCGATGTCGCTCGATCAGTATGCGATCGCCGCGCGGCTCTCGTATTTGCTGTGGAATTCGCTGCCCGACGATGAGCTGAAAACGCTCGCCGATAAGCGCCAACTGCATCCGAAAACGATCACGCTGCAAATGGATCGGATGCTCGCCGATCCGCGCTCCAACCGTTTCGTCGACGATTTTCTCGACCAATGGCTCGACCTGCGGAAGATCGACTTCACGAGTCCCGAGGGACGCCTGTATCCGGAGTTCCGGCCCGACTTGCGCGATGCCATGCTCATGGAATCGCGGGCCTACTTCCGCGAGCTGCTCGACCACGATCTTGGGATCGGCCACGCGGTCGACTCGAATTTCCTGATGATCAACCAACGCCTGGCCGAACACTACCGCATCGCCGGCGTCACGGGTTCCGCGATTCGCCGCGTTACCAAGCCTGCGGGGAGCCCCTACGGCGGCTTCGTCACGCAAGCCGCGGTTCTGAAGATCACGGCCAACGGCACGACGACTTCTCCCGTACAGCGCGGCGCATGGGTCATGGATCGCATTCTCGGTCGGCCGGTGAAACCGCCGCCGCCCGACACGCCGGCCGTCGATCCCGACGTGCGCGGCACCACGACGATTCGCGAACAGCTCGACGCCCACCGCAACACGGCGGCTTGCGCCGGTTGCCACGCGAAGATGGATCCGCCGGGTTTTGCGCTCGAAAACTTCGACGTCATCGGCGGTTGGCGCACGCTCTATCGCTTCACCGGCGAGACCGTCACCGATCCGACCTTGCGGCGCGGCAAAGACCCGTTGAAACATGAGTTCCTCGGCGTCTTGCCGAACCAATGGATTCATGTCATGAATAACGTCCGTTTCGGTCTCCCCGTCGATGCGACCGGCACGACGGTCGACGGCCGGAAGTTCAAAGACATCGTCGAGTTCAAACACATTCTGCTCACCGAGGAAGAAGCGATCGCGCGAAATCTCATCGAGCGACTCATCCTCTATGCGACCGGAGCGCGCGTCGGTTTCGCCGATCGCTCCGAAGTCGAATTGATTCTCAATCGGACGCGCGAAAGCCATTTCGGGCTGCGCAGCCTCGTGCATGAAGTCATCAGCACCCAAACATTCCGCCGGAAATAAGCTATGAATTCCCATTCGTCGTCGCCGAATATCTCGAACGGGGTCTCGCGCCGCACGTTTCTCTGCGGCGTCGGCGTTACGCTCGCGCTCCCCGCCTTGGCACGCGCGGCTGAAGCCCCCGCGCCGCGCAGGTTGGTTGCGATCCAAACGAATCAAGGGATCATGCCGCATCTGTTCTTTCCGGAGAAAGCCGGTCGCGATTACGCGCCGTCGCCGTATCTGGAAGTCCTCGCGCCGCTGCGCAAGCAGCTCACCGTCTTCTCCAACGTCTCGCATCCCGGCGTCGACGGCGGACACTCGAACGAAGTTTCCTTCCTCACCGGCGCGCCGCATCCGGCAGGGGCGGGCTTTCGCAACTCCGTGTCGCTCGATCAATTCGCCGCCGAACAACTCGGCAGCCAAACGCGATTCTCCTCGCTCGTGCTCGCCGCCAGCAACTCCGGCGACCGGAGCATGTCGTTCAATCGCTCGGGCGTACTCATCCCGCCGGAGACGAGCCCCGCTGCGCTGTATCGCAAATTGTTCGTGCAAGGGAGCGTGAAGGAAATCGACGCCCGCGTGAACGATCTGCGCTCCGGCCGGAGCTTGCTCGACACCGTCAACGAACGAGCCAAGCGCTTGCAAGCCGGCGCGGCGATCGCCGATCGGCACCGGCTCGATCAATACTTCACCTCGGTTCGCGAACTCGAGCAACAATTGCTGCTGGCCGAAGCTTGGGAACAGAAGCCGAAGCCGAAGGTCGAGATGAAGGAGCCGCCCGAGATGAAGGATCCCGCGCAACTCATCACCCGCCTGCGCACGACGTTGGATCTGGTCAAACTGGCTTTGGAAACCGACTCGACGCGCATCGTGAGCCTGTTCGTCCAGCCGCTCGGCACGCTTACCGAAATTCCCGAGGTCAAGCACGAAACCCATTCGCTCACGCACCACGGCAATCGTCCGGAGATGATCGACGAGCTGCGCAAGATCGAGACCGCGCAATTCACGGCCTTCCGCGACTTCCTCACCGGTTTGCAAGGGGTGAACGAAGCCGGCTCGACGCTGCTCGATCGCAGTTCCGTGCTTTACGGCACATGCATGGGGAACGCCAACGGCCACACCAACAAAGACTGGCCGATGTTGCTCGCCGGCGGCGGCTTCAAGCACGGCGCGCATCTCGCTTTCGCGAAAGACAAGAACGAGCCGCTCGGCCGACTGTTCGTGTCGCTGCTCCAGCGCATGGGAGTCGAAACCGATCGCTTCGCCGGCGCGGGCGGCACCATGCCGGGCCTCGACATGGCGTAGCGCCCCGCGAGCCGACGCGGTGTTCGCAAGAGGTCAATAATCCGAGATCGAGCCGTCGGGCAGCCGGCCGCGCGTCGGCCATTCCTGCGTGTAGGGTTCTTTGGCGAGTTGCGCGAGCACCGCTTCGTCGACTTCGCAGCCGAGCCCCGGCCCTTCGGGAACCGAAGCGTAGCCGTCTTCGACGGTCCATTGCTTCCGGATCAACCCCTTCGGCGTGATGCTCGGGTAGTATTCGTGGATCAGAAACATCGGCACCGCGGCCGAGACGTGCAGGCTCGCCGTCATGCCGAGATCGGTCGTCACGCAATGCGGAGCGATCGGGATTTGGTAGCCTTCGCCGAGCGTGGCGATCTTTCGTAGCTGCGACATGCCTCCCGTGTGGGCGCAGTCGATCTGCAAGATATCGGCTACGCCTTCTTGCAGATAAGGAATGACGTCCCAAATCGTGCGGGCTTGTTCTCCCACCGCGAGCGGAATGCGGATCACTTCCTTGAGCCGCTTAAACACTTCGATGTTTCCCGGCACCGCAGGCTCTTCGATATACAGCAGCTTATACGGCTCGAGCAGCGGCGCGAGTTGCATCAGAAACGGCGGCGGCAGGGCGCAGTGAGCGTCGAACATCAGGAGCCCGTCGGGCCCCAGTTTCTCTCGCGCGCCGGCGACCAGCTTCACGAAGCCATCGAGCTGGGCCGGCGTTCCACCGAAAGGTTGCGCGCCCGCGCCGACTTTCGTTGCTTTGGCCGAGGGGTAGACGGCCACTTTATCGCGGCAAGGGCCTCCCATCAGGCGGTGGATCGGCACGCCCCATAGCTTGCCGGTGATGTCCCACAATGCCATGTCGATGCCGGCGATGACGTGCGTCATAAACGGTCCGCCGCGCATGTCGCGATGCGAGCGAAAGAGCTTCTGCCACAGATACTCGACCCGCGTCGGGTTCTCGCCGTCGAGCAGCCTGAAGAGAGAGTTGACCAAGGCGATCGCGGCGCTGCGATCCAATTGATCGATCTCGCCCCAGCCGACGATTCCCATGTTCGTCTCGATCTTGATGAAGACCTTGGCCTTCGCCGGCGTGGCGGTGAGCTTCGTGATCTTGATCTTCGTGTTGCGATCGACGACGTCGGGCACGGAGCTATCGGCGGCGGCGACTTCGTCGATCAGCATGGCTCCGGCCGCCAAAGGCGCGAGCGAACCGATCATTCGGCGACGAGTCCACATAGTTGCGATTCCTTGAGTGCGATTTGAGTTCGTCGAACGCGTTACGTGCGCGATCGGTCGGGTTATTCGATTTCGGCTCCGGCGACGAAGACGCGTCGCACGCCGAGCTCGCGATCGAGGACCACGGCATCGCCGTATTTGCCGACCGTCAGACTACCGATTTCATGCTCTCTGCCGAGGATTTGCGCCGGCGTGAGCGACGCCATGCGCACGACCTCCCACAACGGCCGCCCCGTCTGTTCCAGAAACGTGCGCAGCATATGGTCCATCCCGCGCACGCTCGAAGCAAGCCCTTTGCCGTCGGGCATCAGGCCGACGCCGTCGCGATGGAGCAGCGGTTCGCCCCCGTCGAGCGGGCCGATCATGTATTCTCCCTCGGGCATGTCGAGGGCCCGATTGCAGTCGGTGACCAGCGCCAAGCGGTCGGGCCCTTTGATCTTGAGCGCCAGTTCGAGCAGGTCGGGCGAGAGGTGCTTGCCGTCGGCGATCACTTCCGTCGTCAGTTCGTCGAAGAACAAAGTCGCTTCGAGAACGCCTCCTTGCATCGGGTAGGTTTGAAACTGCCGCAGCCGGGTCTTGTCGCTCATCGCGCAATACAGGTGGTCGATATGGCGCACACCCCAACGTACGGCCGCGCGCATTTGCTCGAACGTCGCCCAGCTATGGCCCGCGTTCAAACGAACCCCTTTGGCCGTGCAAGCGCGGGCGAACTCTTCCGCACCCGGCAGCTCCGGCGCGACGGTCGCCGTCGCCAGCGCGTCGGCGAATTCGAGATACTCCGCGAACTCGCGCTCGACCGGCGGACGAATCGCGGCTCCCGGATGCGCACCGCGGGCTTCGTAGCGGAAATAAGGACCGTAGAAATGTGCGCCGAGGACCCGCGGCAGAACCGCCGCGCCCGGCACCTTCGGCCGCATGAACTCACGCGTCAGTTTCAATACGGAGATGATTTGTTCATGCCGGGCCACGGTCGTCGTCGGGGTGAGGCTGGTCGTGCCGTGGCGTGCGTGTGCGAGGAGTGCCGTACGGTAGGAGTCGGCGGTGCCGTCCATGAAGTCGGCCCCTAGACCGCCGTGAACATGCAAGTCGACGAATCCGGGCGCGATGTAGCCGTCGCCGGCGTCGAGGATCGTCGTCGTTGCCGGATCGGCCGACGAGAGCAAGGTCGACTCATGATCGACGGCGACGATCCGACCGCCGCGCACCCAGACCGCCCCGCGCACCAACAGCCGATCCGGTAAAATGATCGTGCCGCACAACAACAAAGACCCAGGCCCCATCGACGTCTCACTTGAAAAAACCGTTTGCGGTCAACCGAACGCGAGTTGTGGGAAGGCGGGCCGAAACGCTCACTTTATGTATCGATCTCGGCTGATGCAAGCTGATTCGTGCTCTAGATCGGGGGGCGAGACTCTGGGACTTCGGCCGGTTCGTTTCTTAGCAGGTTATCGATAACACCCGCGGCGCAAGCGGGATACGATAACGCTCGCCCTGATCGTTCCTCTCCGAGGTGGTTCTGCATGTTTCGTTTCGCTTCGATGTTGGCGTTCGCCGTTCTCCTCGCGGCACCTTCCCGGGCAACGTTCGCCGAGGAGATTCGCCATTCGTTCTTCGTCGCCGGCCCGAGCTTTACGGGCATCATCGATGAAGCCGGGGGCGAAGCTTGGAACTCCGGCAAGGCCGCCGCACGCGACGGCTGGGTATTGCCCAACGGGAACATCTTGATCGCTTGGACCGATGAGATCCGAGAATATAGCGGCGACAAAAAAGAGGTGATCTTTCGGTATGCGAAGTCGGCCGAGAATCGAGAGATCGGCACCGTCGAGCGGCTGGCCGACGGCAACACGCTCATCACCGAGCTCGGCACGAAGCCGAAGCTGATCGAAGTCGATGCCGCCGGAAAGACGGTCGTGGAGTTTCCGTTGCAACCGGAGACCGACAACGCGCACATGCAGACGCGCATGGCGCGCAAGCTGGCGAACGGCAACTACCTCGTGCCGCATCTCCTGGCGTTTAAGGTGAAGGAATACTCGCCGAAGGGAGAGATCGTCGGCGAAATCAAGACCGACCTGCCGGAACTGGGAGGCCGTGCCGCGCAAGTGTGGCCGTTCACCGCGATTCGTCTCGCCGACGGCAACACGTTGGTCGCGCTCACGCACGGCAATAAGATCGCGGAGTTCGATGCTCAAGGCAAAGTCGCCTGGTTGGTCTCGAACGACGACCTGCCGAATAAGCCATTCGCCGATCCGTGCGGCTGCCAGCGTCTCGCCGACGGCAATACGGTCGTCGCGAGTTATGGCGCGCAGAAGGGAATCAAGCTGTTCGAGATCACGCGCGAGAAACAGATCGTGTGGAAGTATGAAGAGCCGCATCGCGTCCATCATTTTCAGATTCTTACGACCAACGGCAAGCCGCTCGCAGGGAAGCCGCTACGGTAGTTGCCCACTAAGAACGCATTCGCCCCGCTGAGGTAAAACGCGATGTCCGCTGAAACGAACCCGCTGGATTTCGGCTCGCCCGATCTGCGTCTTCCCGAAGCCTTGCGCGGCCCGTTGCTGGAGCATTTGGCCGAGTTGAAGCGCCGTTATCTCGCCCGGAATTGGGGGACGCGCGTCGGCTTCGGTTCGCGGCCGGCGTTGATCGTGATCGACCTAGCGCTGCATTGGACTCAGCCCGACCACGCGATGGGATCGGATTTGGAAAGCGTCGTCGTGCAGTCGTGCAAGATGCTCGCCGCTGCGCGAACCGCGGGCATCCCGATCTTCTTCACCACGTTCGCTTACGACCCGGCGACCCCGCCGAGCCCGCAGAACAAGAAGCTTTGCATGAACGTTCGGCCTGAGACGGCGCATCGCTTCGAGCTCGACGCGCGGCTCGAGCGCCGGCCCAACGAAAAAGTGATTCGCAAGCCGTATGCGTCGGCCTTCAAAGGGACGAACCTGCACGAAATGTTGACGTCGCTCGGGGTCGACACGTTGATCGTGACGGGAGTGAGCACGAGCCATTGCGTCTACGCGACCTGCCGCGATGCGACCGACAGCTTTCGGGTCATCGTTCCGCGCGAAGCGGTGGGAGAGCGCTGCGAGGTGTTCCACGAAGTGAACTTGCTCGATATCGACATCGATCTCGGCGACGTAATGCCTCTCGCGGAAGTCGTCGCCCAGCTAGAGCGCCTCGTCGGCAGGTCGTAATCAAAAGGCTATTCGCATGTTGAACCGCCGTCGATTTCACGGCCGGATCGCTTCGGCAGCCTTGGCGGGCTTCGCCGGTGCCGCATGCGCCGACGAACCGACGAAGGCCAAGCGGCCGATGGGAAAATTCTTCGACATCCACACGCACATCGGCCAGGCTGCGAATCACACTCCGCCGCTGACGGCCGAAGAGTTACTCCGTTGGATGGACGCGAACGATGTGGCGCAGGCCGCCGTGCTGCCGCTGGCGTCTCCCGAATCGTCGAGCTATTTGATCACGCCCGACTTCGTGCTCGCGCAAACGAAGCCCTATCGAGATCGACTCATTCCGTTCTGCTCGATCGATCCGCGCACCGACTACTCGGGCGGATCGCGCGGGTTGCTTGGCATGCTTACGCGCTACGTCGAGGCTGGCGCGAAAGGATTCGGCGAGCATAAGACCGGTGTGGCGATCGACGATCCGCGGAACATGAAGTTGTATGCCGCGTGCGCCGAGTTGAAGCTGCCGGTGCTGATCCATATCGACAATGCCCGCAACATGGATCGGCCGGGCCTCCCGGGCTTCGCCAAGGTGCTCGAAACCTTTCCGACCGTCAACTTCTTAGGGCACGCGTTCGGCTGGTGGGTATCGCTCGCCGGCGGAGTAACGCAAGCCGATCTTGGTGCCGGGCCGCGGATGACTCCGGTCGCTCCCGGCGGCGCCATCGATGCGCTGATGGACAAGTATCCGAACTTGTACGGCGACCTCTCGGCCAGCAGCGGCGCGGCGGCGATTCGTCGCGACATGAAATTCGGCCGCGAGTTCCTGCTGCGCCGGGCCGATCGTTTGGTCTTCGGCACCGACTATCACTTCCCCGGCCAAGCGATTCCGCAATTCGAGCTGTATCGCGAGCTCGATCTTCCGCCGGACGCAACCCAAAAAATCTTTCACGACAATGCCCGACGCTTGCTCGGGCTATCCTAACGCCGCGTTACTGCCCAACCGCCCCGCCGCCCGAACGTAGAACCTCCGAGGAAACTGTGGCTAAGAAACTCCATCGTCGAACGATTCTCCGCCGAGGTTGCACCGTCGTCGCCGGCTCGCTGCTGGCCGGTGTCCATCTTCCTGCGGTCCATGCGGGTGCCGGCTCGGGCGTCGTCGGCGAAGCGAAAGCTTTGCATCGCGAGATCCCGGTGTTCATCGGCTATCTCAATTTCGCGCAAGAGCAATTCCGCGCCGATGGTGGTCGACAGTGCGATCTCACGAAGCTCGACGCGGCGGGAGTGAAGACCTTCGTTGCTTCGATCGGCTTCGGCTGCTACTTTCAAACCGGTCCGCGCCAGTACGAGCTCGCCGGCTCGAACGATTGGCTGCTCGAACGACAGTTGAGCCGTATCGACGACGTCGTGGCGACGATCGAAAAATGCCCTCGCACTCGGCTCATCAAGACCACGGCCGACCTCGTGCCGCGCGCCGGCGACGATCAGATCGGCGTGATCGTCCATCTGACGGGCAACAACCACACGACGCGACTCGACACGGTCGACGAGTTCTTTAAGCGCGGCGTGCGAGCCACGCATCCGGCCATGCAGTACCACAACAACTGGTGCGCCGGTCATGAAGGACGTGCCGCTCCCGCGCTGAGCGAATTCGGCCGGCAGGTGGTCGCGCGCATGAACGAGCTCGGCATCGCGATCGACACGGCCCACGCTTCCGACGACACGGCCCTGGCCCTGGCCGCGGTCTCGAAACGTCCGATCAGCGATAGCCATACGACCAGTCGCGACCGCGTTCCGGCCTCGCGCGGCCTGCGCGATGCGACCTTGAAGCGCTTAGCCTCGACCGGCGGTGTGATCGGAGTGCTGTTCGCCGATCACATGCTGACGTCCGAAGCCTGGCGCACGAAGTATTCGCAGCGCCCCGTGAGCCCGCGGCTCTGGGAGTACAACAAATATCTGCTGGCATCCACGAGCGACCCGGACGAGCGAATGAAACTACGGCGCGATAAGCAAGCTCAGGAGCAGTTCTATCAAGATCGCAAACTGCCGCCCGACGTCGCAACGCCGACGACACGCGCGGCCGCCCTGGGCGACTTGGCCGACACGATCGATTATCTGATCGACACGGTCGGCATCGACCACGTCGGCCTAGGAACCGACATCAACGGCATCGACGCCGACCAATGGCCGCAAGGAATAGACCACATGGGCGACCTCCCGGTACTGACGGCCGAACTGCTGCGCCGAGGCTACAGCGTCGACCGCCTACGCAAGCTCTTAAGCGACAACGGCCACCGCGCCTACGGCGCTTGCTTGCCGACATAATGGCTGAAACGACGAGCCCGGAAACAACATGGCCCGCGGAAACGACTAAGGGACCCGACTCGCGGTTTTCACCGTAAGTCGAGTCCCTTGAGTAGGTACCGAAGGTCGGACTTGAACCGACACGGGATTGCTCCCACAGGATTTTGAGTCCAGCGCGTCTGCCATTTCGCCACTCCGGCACGGAGCGTCGGTCTCGTCGTCGGGCCGTCGGGTTGAAAGCGACGGGCACGGCACTGAAGATCGACGAGTCTATTTTAGCATCTTCTTCGCGAGAGTGAACGGGGGACTCCGCCGGTTTTTGGTCTTCCGCCGCGGCCTACCGGCCACTTGCCCTGTTCGCTATCCGCTGCAATTGGAATAATCGGGTCCTCGCCCGAGGGCTTCGGCTCTCGGTGCCGCGGATCGGTTGCATTCGCCACACTTGCGCAACTTGTTCGGTCGGCAGGCCCAAGGAAAAATCGATGACTATCGTGCTGTTCGAAGACGACAAAGTAGCGCAACTTTATCCGATTTCCGTCGGACGGCCCGCCGCCGCCATTTCGTGTGCGGGCTTCACCCTCATCGAGTTGTTGCGCAGCTTCGGCGAACAGCCGTCGTTCTTGCTCCGCTCCCATCTGCAAGCCACGGCCCTGGCCGACGGCCTGATCAGCGAATCCCCCGCCGATGGGCAGCCGCTCCGTGCGACCGCGAACGAGCCGTTGGTGTTGGTCAACGCTCGCTTGGTCCCGAGCGTCGCCGTGGTGGAAGCCGTGTTGAAGCTTGCGCGGGCCGGGAAGCCGGGCTTGGTCGTCTCGGGCGATTCGATCGCGCTGGCCGTGCTTGCCGCCGATGCGCCTCCTTTGCCGCGCGATGCGCAGCCGCCGCACATCGCGGAGTATCTCGGCAGGCTTCCGAAGGCGCCGCTCGAAGCCGAGCTGCCGCTGTTTCATTTCCCGCACGACGTCGTGCGCCACAACCTCACGGCCCTCAACGACAACCTCGCCTATCGCCTACGCAAAGGAAATTATCGTGAAGTCGCCGATGGGGTCTTCGCAGCCGACGAAGCGAAGCTCGGCTCCTATTGCGTGACCGAAACGGACAAAGGCCCGATCTTGCTCGACGCCGGCGCATCGGTCGGGCCCTATTGTTTCTTGCGCGGCCCGGTTTATCTCGGGCCCTCGGCTCGGCTCACGGAACAGTCGGCGTTGAAAGATTGCGTGAGCCTCGGCCACACGACGAAGATCGGCGGCGAAGTCGAAGGTTCCGTCATCGAGCCGTATACGAACAAGCAACATCACGGTTTTCTCGGACACAGCTACCTCGGCAGTTGGGTCAATCTCGGAGCAGGGACCTGCAACAGCGATCTCAAGAACACCTACGGCCAAGTCAACATGGACTACCACGGCCGCAAGGTGCCGACCGGCATGCAGTTCCTCGGCGCGATCGTCGGCGATTACGCGAAGACGGCCATCAACACTGGCATCTTCACCGGCAAGACCGTCGGGGCGTGCAGCATGGTCTACGGCTTCGTCACCACGAACGTGCCGAGCTTCGTGAACTATGCCCGCTCGTTCGGGCAGGTCACCGAAGTGCCGGTCGATATCCTCGTTGCGGCGCAGGCCCGCATGTTTGCGCGGCGTAAAGTCGAGCAGCGGTTATGCGACTTGCAGCTGCTGCACGATATGTACGAACTGACTAAGCACGAGCGGCAGATGGCCGGCGAGCCCCTCTCCTTGTAAACGGTCGCGCGGCCGGGTATCGTCGAAGTTTGCTTTGCTCGAATCGATCCCCGCTATTAACAAGCCTCACTCCGCAACCACGCACGCTTCGATGAATCTCCGACACGCTTACGGTCCCGGAAAATTCGGCCTCTCCTTCGAGCTTTATCCTCCTAAGAGCGAGACGGCCGAAGCGGAGTTGTTCGAGCATGTCGCGGAGTTGATGACGTTCCGGCCCGACTATGTTACTTGCACCTACGGCGCCGGCGGCTCGACGCGCTCGAAGACACTCGACATCGTCGAACGGGTCCGTCGCGATTTCCGCGGCGCGACCGCCTCGCATCTCACCTGCGTCGGCGCCACGGTCGAACAATTGCGCGACTATCTTACCGAAGCCGAGAAGCGCGGCGTGTCGAACATCGTCGCGCTGCGCGGCGATCCGCCGAAAGGGGAGACCGAGTTTCGCCAAGTCGTCGGCGGCTTGCGCTACGCCAACGAGCTCGTCGCTCTGATCCGCGCCGAGTTCCCGAATTTCGGCATCGCCGTGGCCGGCTATCCGGAAAAGCATCTCGAAGCGCCGAGCCTCGATGTCGATCTCGCAAACCTCAAGCGCAAGGTCGATAGCGGAGCCGATGCCGTCGTGACGCAGCTCTTCTATCGCAACTCGGACTTCTTCGAATTCCGCAACCGTTGCGAGCGGCTCGGCATTCGCATTCCCCTCGTGCCTGGCATTCTTCCCGTCACGAACCTCGCCCAGATCAAGCGCATCACCGCGCTATGCGGAGCGCAACTCCCCGAAGACTTTCGAGCCGACCTCGAACGCTGCGGTGCCGATGCCGAGGCGCAGTTCGAAATCGGCGTGGCGTTCGCCGTCCGCCAAGTGCGCGAGCTCGTCGCCGCCGGAGTGCCGGGTATCCACTTCTACGTCCTCAACAAGTCGAACGCCACGGGGCGCGTGTTGCGCGAAGTAGCGCTTGCGCGTTAGAAACGTTTCATGCCTAGGCCGCACGGCGCACGTCGTTGTGCCGGCGATAGCGATCGGCCTTCGTTTCGATGCGCCGCGCGAGCCGTTTTGCTTCGTCGTCGAGCTTCGTGAGCCCGAGGTACTGCTTGAAGAAGCGTAGCCGATCGGTGCGCGTAATCCCGGCGGGATCGCTCGAAAACAGCAGCCCGGCGAGGTCTTTGATCTTCCAGCGCGCGAGCCGCGAGTGCAGCAGCCGCCCCAAGTCGATCAGCACCAAGTCGAAGCCGTCTTCGCAATCGGCATCGTCGCGAAGATAGAAATGGCACAGGTAAAAATCGCGATGGTACAGCCGTTCGTCGTGCAACCGCCGAGCCACGTCGACCAAGCGCCGTACGAGCGCTTGCTTCCTGCGCCGCTGTTGCGAGGCGGGCAGCTTCGCCAACGGGCCGGGAATGTAACGATGCAACGGAAGGTAGCCCACGAGTTCGCGCGTCGCCAGCAAGCTGCCGCAAGCCGCTCGTCCGTCGGCACCGGCGAACACCGTTTCGGGCACGCGCACGCCGAGCGCCGCGACCCGTTCGAGGTTGGCGAATTCGCTCGGCCCGGGAAACGCTTTCGCCGGCGCAAACTTCCGCTGCCACCACGGCAAACGCATGTGCTTCTTCACGTACAGGCTCAGCGTTCGCCCGTCGACTTCGACACGGTAGCGCCCCGTCGAACGTCCTTGCTTCTGCACGTAGTCGTCGGTCGGGTTCCAAGCCGCGATCGCGCCGTAGCTATCGAGCGACGACGCGGCGAGAAACGAACGATAGCCGGGATTGATCCAGAACATGATTGGGGAGCGGCAAGGATTCTGCAATGTAGATAGTAACTAAAAAACAAGCGAGTCTTAGGCGGCGCTGCGCTCCCGGACGACCTCTTCCGACAGCACCGAGCTTAAAAGATCGGCGAGGCTTTGCTCGATCGGCGTTGTCGCGCGCCAGCCGCAACAGACGGCCGTCTTCGTCGGGTCGCCGTAGACGTTCGGCAAGTCGCCGGCGCGCGATAGGTCGCGAGTTTCGACGATCGGCATGCTCTCTCCGGTGAGCTCGATCATCTGGTGAAGCAGGTCGCGAATCTCGTGCGATCGCCCGCTACAGACGTTATACAACCGGCCCGGAACCCCTTCGCGCAGCAAGCGCACATACGCATCGACCGCATCGCGCACGTCGACGAAGTCGCGCCGCGCGACAAGACTGCCGCATTCGATCTGCGCCTGCTCGCCCCGATGGATGGCTCCGATTTGTTGCGCAAATCGACCCAGCGACAAATTCTTGCCGAGCCCAGGCCCAACGAGATTAAACGTCCGTGCGACGATGATCTGCAGCGGGCCGGCGGCAGGTTCGGCCAGCGCCGCGCGTGTCGCTTCCAGCTTAGTCCGGCCGTACGGCGACTCGGGCACGCAGGGAGCATCTTCGCTTACGGGAAGCCGCGCTGCTCCGGCCGACCCAAGCTCGGCCGCGCTCCCTACCACCAGCACACGAATCGTCTTTTCGTTTCGCGAGGCAAAGCTCTTCAAGGCTTCGATCAAGTGCTGGAGCGCGTCGACGTTGGCTGCGCGCAGCTCGTCGAACGTCGCGGCCGCGGTCATGCCTGCCAGGTGATAAACCGCGTCGGGTCGAATAACGTCGATCGCTCGTCGCAGGGCGGCCCCGTCGGTGAGATCGCACGCCTGAAATTCAGCGACCTGCGGAACGCTACGTGCAGGGATCGTGCGGCCGAGACCGACGATGGTGACGTCGTCGCGGCTCAAGCGTTCGGCCAGGTGCCGGCCGGAGAACCCCGCGACTCCCGTGATCAGCACGCGCTCGCGCATCGCTTAAGCCGCCGCTCGCAAAGGCTGCGGATAGAAGCGGAGCGGATCGCGGCGGTATTCATCGCACGCCGTGGCATAGTCGTCGGGCCGGCCGATGTCGAGCCAGTAGCAATCGTCGCGAAACGTCAGCACGTCGCGACCGTCGCGCTTGATGCGCAGAATCAGCTCGGGCATCGAGAGCCGTTCGCCGGGCGTGACGTAGTCGCACACTTCCGGCTCGAAACAGTAGATTCCCATGCTGACGTCGAAGCGGTGCGTCGGCTTTTCGATGTAGTCGAGCAGGCGTCCTTGTTCGTCGGTCTCGAGCACTCCGAGATCGATCTTCACCTCGCGCCGATACGTGGCGATCGTCGCGAGCGACTTGCGGCGACGATGAAACGCGGCCAGCCGGTTGAAGTCGAGCGTCGTGAGCAGGTCGCCGTTCATCACCAGGAAAGGCTCGTCGACGCGCGGCAGCAGGCCGAGGCAGCCGGCCGTGTCGAGCGGAGTGGTCTCGCGGAAGTAATCGATCTTCAGCCCGAACCGTTCGCCATCGCCGAGAAAGGCCCGAATGAGCTCCGCTAAATGTCCGGTGACGACCGTCAAGTCGGTGACGCCGAACAGCTGCAACTGGCGCACGAGGACTTCGATCACCGGCGTGTCGTCGAGCGGAACGAGCGGCTTCGGAAACGCCGCGGTGAAGGGCTGTAAGCGAGTCCCTTTTCCACCGGCAAGCAATACGGCACGCATGAAGAACGATCTTTCGGACAGAGGACGAGGTCGAATGAACTGTTTAATAAAAGATTTGTTGCCGTCACGACGGGCTAAGCCACACGCTTGCGATTTCGCGAACTCGCCGTAGACCCCTGCAAAGCCGTGGCGTGCATCGTCGCTCGATGGCGTTCCAACAGCGCGACCAACTCGCGCATCCGCACGTCCATCGTCGAGCGAGCCGCGGTTCGGCGGGCTTCGATCGCCATCCGGTGGCGCAGCGCATCGTCGTTGCAGAGCAAAGTCATGTGTTGCGCTAAGTCGTCGGTTTGCCACGGCGATTCGACGATGAAACCATCGCGACCTTCCGTCAGCAATTCCGACGCGCCGTTCTGTTGTGTCGTAATCACCGGCAAGCCGAAGCCGAGCGCCTCGGGCACCACGAGGCTGCAAGGATCGTAGAACGTCGGGAAGACGAACGCATCGCAACCGGCGAAGCAAGCCTGTACGTCGTCGACGAAGCCGAGAAAGCGAACCCGATCGGCGATGCCGAGCTTCGCCGCTTGGCGTTGATAAGCGTGGTCGCGCCGACTTCCGCAAACGATCAGCATCGCTTGCGGACAATCTCCGGCGACTTGCGCAAACGCTTCCAGCAGCGGTTCCAGGCCCTTGAGGGCATAGTTGCGAGCCGTGAAGAGCAGGGCGACGTCGTGGGTTTCCAGTCGTTGTTCGCGGCGGAATCGTTTCCGGCCGGCCGCGCCGTCGAATGCGCGTCGGCTCGGCTCCAGTCCGTTGTAGACGACGGCGATGCGCTCGGCCGGCAGATCGTAATACTGGCGGAAATGCTCGGCGCTTAGTTCGCTCGGAGCGACGACCGTCGCATGGCGCGCGTCCGGGCCGAACTGTTTCGTTTCGATTCGCTTAAAGAACCATTGTTTCGGGCTCAACGCTTTGCCCGCGACGTGCAACGCGCGCACGAGCGGGTGCCGAAAGCGTTCCAAGCTATAGTCGACGGCCGCCGGATGCGCGCCCGCGACCGCGAGATAAATATCTTGATACCAAGTCTTATTGAAGCCGATGATGAGATCGAAATCTTCTTGGAGTAGTGCGCGTTCGCTGGCGGCGGCGAAGCGATAGGTGCGTAGCCAACCGCAGAGCGGAAGTTCGCGCACGGCGACTTCATGCACCGTCGCGGCGTCGGAAACTTCCCCGGCATCGACACCGCGGGCAAACAGATGCACGTCGTGTCCGGCTTCGATGAGCGCGCGCGCAACGGACCCGGCATATTTTTCGGCGCCGCCGCGGCGTGCGCCGATCCATTCGATATTAAGTCCGATTTTCATGCGCAGGCCATTCGTCGCGAGCGGCTTCCTTGCCTCGAAGCGGCGGCGATTCTACACGGGTTCCGAAATCCGGGACAAGACAGGAACGGTGCCGGCAGTGAAGGCGGAAACCTTTCGCCATGTGTAGCTACGCTGACAAACTGTGGACCTGCGAGGCCGGATACTTCGCCAGCATGCGGAGCGTTGCCTTTTCAACCTCGTCGACGCTCAGATCTCGCATGCATTGATGCGTTCCGAGCGGACAAACGCGGCTTTGGCATGGTCCGCAAGGGAGCTTCTTCTGGATATGCACGGCCTCGGCCTGATGGTTTTCGCTCCACTCGATGTGCGTCGGCCCGAACAGCGACACGACGGGGACGCCGAACGCCGCCGCGAAATGACGCGGCCCGCTATCGGTCGTCACCATAAGGCGCGAACGCTCGACGCATGCCTTCGAGAGCCCGATGCTTAGGGGCTGGTCGGCTAAGGTGTCGTCGGCCAGAGACGTCACGCGCGGATGATTGGCTTGCGCCACGACATCGCGCGCAACCTCGCGCTCGGCCGGGCCGCAAAGCATCAGCACGGAAGCGTCGGTCCGAGCGACGAGGCGACGGGCCAACTCGGCGAAGTACTCGTTCGGCCAAACCTTCGCGGCACCGTAAGCGCCGCCGGAGTTGAACACGATCGTCGGACGATCGCGCGGGAGCCCGAGCGTTTGCCAAGTTCGCTCGGCGGCCGCGCGATCTGCCGGGGAGACGGCCAGCTCCAAGCGAGGCGACTCCGGCGGACAGCCGAGGGCGTAGGCGAGCTCGAGATAGTAGTCGAGCACCGGCGCCGGCGTGTAGCGACGTGCGCCGTACCAGGTGCGCCCGGCGTAGAGAGGGGTGAGCTTGTCGGTGAGCAGCGGACCGCGCAAGGCGCGCGCATAGCCGACGCGCCGGCGAGCCCCGCTGAGCCGCGCCAAGACTCCGGTGCGCAACGAGTTCGTGAGCAATACGACGGCATCGAGCTGCTCGGCCCGCAGCTTTTGAACCAATGCGCGGCTATGAAGCTCGGCATGCTTCGAGCGCGGGTCGTAGTACAGCTCGCCGTCGAGCCACGGAGTTCCGGCGAGCACCTGCGCCACGTAAGGTCGCATCACGCCGACCATCCGGCCTTCCGGCCCGAGCATGCGCCGCAAGGCGCGCAGAGTCGGCGTCGCCATGACGACGTCGCCGATCCAGTTCGGAAGAAAGATGCCGAGGCGCATGGAAGCGAGCAGTGGTCAGTGGTCGGTGGTCAGTGGTCGGTTAGGAAAGGAGGAGAGAGCTACTGGTGGAGCCGCGCTGAGGAGGTTTTGGCTTGGATCGGTTGGCCGACTTGGAAGTGGGGGGCCGGGATCGCCGGCTTGCTACCTGTTGGCTGGTTCAGTGCGGTTTGGTTGAGTGCTTCGACGATGTGGCTTGTTGAGATGCCGTCGACCATGCCGGCGATGCAGACTTGGCCGCCGTACGATTCGACGATGTCGTACCCGACGATCTCTTCGCGCTTATAAGCTCCCCCTTTGACCAACACCTCGGGCCGAAGCGTTGCGATGAGCTCGCGCGGCGTATCGTCGTCGAAATTCACCACGTAAGCCACGCAGCCGAGCGCTGCGAGAATGGCCGAGCGATCGATCGCGCCGATCACCGGCCGGGTCGGCCCTTTCAAACGGCGCACCGAAGCATCGCTGTTGACGCCGACGATCAGGATGTCGCCGAGCTGAGCCGCCTCTTGCAAGTAGGTGACGTGCCCGACGTGGAGCAGGTCGAAGCAGCCGTTCGTAAAGACGATCTTCTGGCCTGCGGCACGGTGCGCGGCCACGAGCGTCGAAAGAATGGGAAGGGCGACGACTTTGCCCGTGCCCGCGGCTCGATCGGCGGCGAGGCGCGCCATGATTTCGCGACGTGGAATCGGCGTGCAGCCGACCTTTTCGACTTCGAGCCCGCCGGCGACGTTCGCCAAGCGCACGGCATCGGCCGGTTCAACTCCGGCGGCGAAGCAAACGCCGATCATCGCGAGCACCATGTCGCCGGCGCCGGTGATGTCGTACACGGCGCGGGCCTGGGTCGGGTAGACCTCGCCGCGCCCTTCCGGAGCGACGAGTGCCATGCCGTCGCGATCGAGCGTGACGATACCGAAGTCGAGTTTCAATTCGCGGCAGAGTTTCCAACCGGCGCGGATCGCGTCGTCGTGGGTTTTGATTTCGATTCCGGTCGCGCCGGCCGCTTCCGAGCGATTGGGGGTCATCGTCGTGGCGCCGCGGTAGCGCGAATAGTCGGACCCGCGAATCGGGTCGACGATCACCGGCTTGCCGAGCGTGCGGGCCGCATCGATCACGGCACGGAGCAGCCTCGGTGCGCAGACTCCCTTGTCGTAGTCGGAAATCAATACGACGTCGAAGCGTTCGAGCTCGGCGAGAATGCGGTCGCTTAGTTCGTGTGCGAGGTCGGCGCGGAGCGGATCGCGGACCTCGCTATCGACGCGCAAGATCTGATGCGGGTGGCGGCCTTGCGCGCGGCCGATGAAGCGTTCCTTCACGGTCGTCGGACGCTCTTCATCGAACATCACGAGGCTATCGTCGATCCCGAGATCGCGCAACATGCGGCGCACGAGGCGCCCGTCGAGATCCTGACCGACGATGCCCGCGCACGTCACCTCGGCTTCGAGGCCTCGGAGCATATTGCAAACATTCGCCGCGCCGCCGAGTCGGGCCTCGCGCTCGTCGGCGCGAAGGAGAATGACCGGCGCTTCTTGGCTCACGCGTTCGGCATTGCCCCAGGTGTAGCGATCGAGAATCAAGTCGCCGAGCACGAGCACGCGCGGACGACCGAGTGCGGCGAAGAGAGGAATCAAATCGGTAGGTGGCATCGCATGTCATCCTTGACGCGAAGTGGTCGACAATCCATGTCGGGTGAGTGCCGGGAGCACTCGAGAGTCGCGACAGGATAGCGTCTGGGCAAGGTCGCGACCAAGAGGAAACGGCCGGCTGCGCGTAGGAGCGGCGCAAAGAAAATGAAATGCTAGCTCTCGGCTGCCGGCAGCAGTTGCTCCAAACGGCGGAGCAAGTCGGCTTCGCCCGAGAGGAATTCGACCCCGACGACGACGGCCTTCAGCGGCTTGCCGGCGAGCAGATCGAGCCGAAGTTTGACGAGGTCTTTGTGCGTGCAGACGAGCATCTCGGCCTGGGCTTCGCGAGCGGCTTGCGCCAGCATGTCGACGTCTGCGCGCTCGTAGGCGTGGTGGTCGGCGAACTCGCGAAAAGCGACCAACTCGCAGCCGAGGCCGGCGAGCGTGCGACGAAAACCTTCGGGATTGCCTATGCCGCAAAAGCCGAGCACGCGCCGCCCGCGCAACGTTTCGAGCGAAGATTCCGCGCCGGCGGAGTCGAGCAGCGAGCGAGGCGCATGCCGGACTTCGCACCAGGCGGCGCCGGCTTCGTAGCGCCGCACGACTTCGCGAATGCGGCTCCGTTCGGCCGGCTCGACCAGATCGGCCCGGGACAAGACGACGACCCCGGCGCGCTTCAGGCCGGCGAGCGGCTCGCGCAGCAAGCCGCGCGGAAAGACATGGCCGAAGCCGAACGGCTCGAGGGCATCGATCAGGACGACATCGAGATCGCGCCGCAAACGGCGATGTTGGAAACCGTCGTCGAGCAGCACGACTTGGCTCTCGAACTCTTCGATCGCCATGCGCGCGCCCTCGACGCGGTCGACGTTTTGCAGGTGCGGCACGTCGGGAAGTTTTTCTTCGAGCTCGATCGCTTCGTCGTTGCGTGCGCCGGCTTCGACGCCGTAGCCGCGGCTGACGATCGAGACCCGCACGTCGCGCTCGCGCAAGCGCCGGGCGATCCACTCGACGAGCGGCGTCTTGCCGGTGCCGCCGAGCGTGAGGTTGCCGATGCAGACGACCGGCACCGCGACGGCATGCGAGGCGGCGCGGCCGGTGTCGTAGAGCCAATTGCGGACGCGCATCGCGAGGGCGTAGCCGGTTTCGCCGATGCGTAGCGCGGCTCGCGCGGCGGAAGCCGTGAGTCCTCGCCGCCGGCCGGAGACGAGCTCACGGAAACCGGCGGCGGAAAACAACGGCGGGTTCACCCGAAGAGCCTGCTTTTAAAGCTTCTTGCAAATCGCTTCGGCCATCTCGCGCGTACCGACGGCCGTCGGGTCGTTGCGGTCGTCCTTCAGGTCGTACGTGACGTGCTTACCTTCTTCGATGACCGCGGCCACGGCCTTCTCGAGCCGAGCCGAAGCGTCGGTTTCGCCGAGGTGTTTGAGCATGAGCATGCCCGAGAGAATCAGCGCGGTCGGGTTGACCTTGTTCAGGCCTTTGTATTTCGGAGCGCTGCCGTGAGTCGCTTCGAACACGGCACCGTTGGGGCCGAGGTTGGCACCCGGCGCCACGCCGAGGCCGCCGACGAGACCTGCCGCGAGATCGGAGAGGACGTCGCCGTATAGGTTCGGCAAGACGAGCACGTCGTACAGTTCCGGCTTTTGCACGAGTTGCATGCACATGTTGTCGACGATGCGGTCTTCGAACTCGATGTCGGGATATTGCTTCGCGACGTTGCGTCCGCATTCGAGGAACAGGCCGTCGGAGAACTTCATGATGTTGGCCTTATGCACGGCCGTGACCTTCTTGCGACCGTTTTCACGGGCGTAGTCGAACGCGCACTTGATGATTCGCTCGCTACCCGAGACGCTGATCGGCTTGATGCTGACGCCGGTCTCTTCGAGGCCGGACTTCACTTTGCCCGACTTCGAGTGGGCGTTGACGAACTCGATGAGCTGCGCCGTTTCGGGCTTCCCCTTCTCGAACTCGGTTCCGGCGTAGAGGTCTTCCGTGTTCTCGCGCACGATGACCAAGTCGACCGGCAGTTGGCTGTAGTAGGTGCGGACCCCTTTGTAGATCTTGCAGGGGCGAATGCAGGCATAGAGCCCGAAGGCTTGGCGAAGATGGACGTTGATGCTGCGGAAGCCGGTGCCGACGGGAGTCGTGATCGGGGCCTTGAGCGCGCACTTGGTGCGACGGAGGCTTTCGAGGCAGGCTTCCGGCAGCGGCGTGCCGGTGCGGGCCATGACGTCGACGCCGGCCTCTTGCGGATCCCAATTGATTTTCACGCCGGTCGCGTCGACGCAACGCTTGGCTGCTTCAGCTAGTTCCGGACCGGTGCCGTCGCCCGTGATGAGAGTGACTTCGTAAGCCATGAGAGCAAATGCCTTTCTCGATCGATGCCGAACACGCTGAACTGGTCGACCCGGAACGATTTTCGCCGGGATGTTTTACCGTTGCCGCAGCCGTAGAAACGGCCGCTCGAACCTTACGGAAGGAATGGAAAAGAGTAACACCGCCGGTTTCGATGGTCAACGGGCCGCGCGGTGTGCTGCGGCTCGAAGAATAAGGGAGAAAAAGAGAATTTTCGCGGTTGCTGCCGAGCCGCGCCGCCGCCCGCCGGCTTAGTTGACCAGCAGGCTTTCTTGCGTGTCGAGCCAGGCACGCCGGGAGGCGTATTTCAGCATGAATTCGCTCTTGGGATCGAACATGCTCGTGACGTTCCCTTGCGCGTCGACGGCGTTGCGGCCGAGGCCGCCGTTGTCCGATTGCTTTTGCATGAACCCGAGCCAGAGGCGGTCGGGCTGCAGGCCGAAGAACAATTTTTGCTCGGCGTCGAAACCGCCGTCGAAAAAGTTGCGAGTCAGGGGGGCCGTGTGGAGCGTGAAGCAGACGAAGCAAACGGCCGTCCAACCGATCCAGAACGCCACGATGACGCCGCCGAAGTTTTCCATCAGCGGATGAAAGCGGACGCGAAAGCGCGACAGTTTCCCGGTGAGAGTGCGCAGCAGCAAGAAGGTGCCGGCGAAGAGCAGGCCGAGCGAGATGATATCCCACACATGCACGGCCGAGGTCAGGAGCGAGGTGAGGAACTGCGCGAGAGGCTCGAAGTAGCACGTCGCGATGATCGCCGAGAGGATCGTGTTGAAGAGCGTGATCGTGTTGCTCCAGAGCCCATCGCGGGCCAAGCCGCCGACGATGAACAACACGATCACGATAAAGATGACGTTGAGTACCATAAGATCGGCGGCGATGAAGGTTGTGCTGAGGTTCGAGCTGGTTTATCTGGCGAACGGAGAAACGGTAAGGCGAGCGGCGTCGGTTTTACGATCCCGGCCGTTTCGGCGCCGGAGGCTTCGCGGCCGGCTTCTGTGCGGCGGCGGCTGCCGGCTTCGCAGCGGTCGCGGGCTTCGCCGTGGCCGCCGCAGGGGCAGCAGCGGGGGGGCCGGCAGGCGCGGCGGCCGGTGCCGCGGCCGGCGTGGCCGTTCCGTCCTTCAACACTCGCGACAACTCGGCTACCGAGGTGAGCCCCTTCACGACGAGGAGCAGCCCTTCGTCTTCAAAGGTCTTCATCCCTCCCTTACGCGCGGCGTTGCGAACCGATTCGACCTTCGGATCTTTGAGCAGCGTCTGGCGCACGAGGTCGTCGACGACGAGCAGCTCGATCATCGCGATCTGGCCGTTGTAGGCGAGGCCCGCACAACCCTTGCAAACTTCTTGGCGGGGCTGCGTCGGCGGTCGATAGAAGGCGGCGACCTTATCGGCCGGAATGCCGAGCTTCTGCAGAATTTGCGGCTGCGGAGGGTACGCCTCTTTGCATTGATCGCAAAGTTTACGGACGAGACGCTGAGCGATCGCGCCCGAAACCGCGGCGGCGTATTTCTTCAGCGGCACCTTGGTCGCGATCGCCGGCAGCAACAAACCTTCGGCCGCTTCGCGTGCCCGGGCCGTCGTCAGGATGAGCCGATCGTCGGACACGGCGTCTTCGCAGATAAACGTCGCCGTCTCGACGTTCACCAACTCGGGCACGAACAACACATCGGGGAATTGCCGAATGACGCCGGGGATCTTCGTCATCGGCGATTCTTGTTCGAGGCTGTCGTACGGCGTGATCTGCACGTTCTCGACCTCGACGTCGGCCGAGTTCTTATCTTCGATCGCCATGATGCTGCGCGTGTAGCGATCGATGGATGCGAGGCAAGCGGTGACGAGGCTCGTGAGCCCGCCTCCCGGCGGCGCGGCGATGACGAACAAGCCCGACTTCCGGCCGAGCAAGCCCAGAAGATCGTCGGCTACTTTTTGGCGCAGCGAGTATTCGGCGATGCGCCGCTTGCGAACCGCAGGGTCTTCGAACTGCACCAGCGCTCGCTCGCCGGTCGGCGTTCCCTGGCTCGTGAGCTTGCAGGCGATCTTGCGTCGCGTCGCATCTTCGACGGCGGTGAACGTCCCTGTTTGCCGCGTCCGACGGTCTTCGGGCTTGAGCCCGCACAGCACTTTAACGGCGGCGAGAACGGGATCGCCGACTTGCCGCGGCAGGGCATCCCCTTCGAGCCAAACGCCGTCGACGAGAAACTTCACGGCGACCGCTTCGGCGGTGAAGTCGAGCATGATCCCGCTCGCGCGATGGCCGATCGATTGGCGGATCAGATCGCGCATGAGGGCTTGGCCCGGCGACTGGCGAAGCGCGATCTCGCGCTTTTGCGTTTCTTCCGAGGAAGGGGCTCCGCGCGCGAGGAGCGTGATCGGCGGGTTGAGCCCCTTCTGCTTCCCCGTGGCGCTGATCTTGATGCCGAAGCGTCGGAGCGACGTCGCGGCGATGAGCCGAAGATGCGCCGGCGTGAAGACTTGGTCTTCCGCCTGTTGCAGCTTGTTTCGCTGCATGACATAGACGACCGTCGGCGCAACGAGCGCCGCGAGCATCAGCACGAAGCTCAGCGCGTACCAAGGAATGACGAACTGCAACAGAAACATCACGGCGAACGGCCCGAACGCCAGGGAGTTCCAGAGCCGGTAATTCTGCTCGACCTTCTGCGCGTCGCGATTGAGCCAGTCGCACGTCAGGATCCAGCCGAAGAACAGCAAGATCGTGCAGACGAGCTTCGGGATGCCGAAGTAAGAGCCGGGGCCGCGCGCGAAGTTGGCCGACGTAAATTGGTCGGGCGCCTTATCGTTGCTCCACATCGGCCAAGTGCCGACGGGCGGAGGCGCGGCGACTGCCGGAGCGGCCTTCGAGCTCTGAGCGTGCGCGGGGGTCGGCGCGGTCGCCGTGAGGCACGCGAGAGAGATGCCGAGAAGTAAAATCAGGATACGCGACATTACAAAATTCCAGGTTGGGCGACGTTGATGCCCTTCAGGGCCATCTTCAATGCATCGACGTTCGGAGCGACTTCGAACGCCGTCGCGCGGTCGATCAGATCGGTGTCGACGAGGTTCTTCAAGCTCATCGTGAAGTCTTGCATCCCTTCCTTTTCGCACATGCGAATGGCGTCGGGGAGCTTTTCGTCTTTCTCTTCGAGAATCAATTTGCGCACGATCGAGTTGAACGTCATGATCTCGACGGTCGGCACTCGGCCGACCCCTTCCTTGATCGACGGCAACAACTTCTGCGCCACGATCGCCTTCATGTTCATCGCGATCGCGCTGCGGAGCGACGAGTGCATCGTTTGCGGGAACAAGTCGAGGATCCGGCCGATCGTCGAAGGGGCGCTCGAAGCGTGGATCGTGCCGAACACCAAGTGCCCCGTCTCGGCGGCGTGGATCGCCGTGAGGAACGTCTCTTCGTCGCGCATTTCACCGACGAGCATGATGTCGGGGTCTTCGCGCACCGCGTGCTTCATGCCGATCTTAAAGTCGATCACGTCCATGCCGATCTCACGCTGATTGATCATGCTTTTATCTTCTTCGAAGATGAATTCGATCGGGTCTTCGAGTGTGAGAATGTGTTTGCGGTAGTTACGGTTCACCCAATTGAGCATGCTCGCGATCGTCGTACTTTTGCCCGAACCGGTTACGCCGGCCAAGAGCACCATCCCTTGGTGATACTTGCAGAGATCGACCATCCCCGGCGGGAGGTGCAAGCCTTCGAAATTGGGAATCGACCGATTCACGCGCCGCGCCACGAGCCCGACGTGGCCGAGCTGCGTGAGCATGTTGACGCGGAATCGCCACATCTCGCCGTCGACGTCGACGGTGTACGCGAAGTCGGCGCCGCCGGTGTCGTTGAAGATCTTCCGGTTCCGGTCGTTGAGCAGCGGGAACAACAGCCGCACCATCTCTTCATCGTCGAGCGGCGGGCGCGTGAGCGGACGCAGGTCGCCGTTGACGCGCACGATCGGCGCACGGCCGACCTTCATGTGAAGATCGCTCCCTTTCAGCTTCACGAGGGCCCGAAACAGCTTATCGACTTCGAGCTCGACCCGTTTCTGGATATATCGTTCTGCATCTGCGTCGATCAGGGCCATCCGGCAGGCTCCGTAGTCTGAAGGGAATCGAGCGGCGATGGAAGTGAGTGGGGCTCGCGACTGACGATTCGATAGAAGTGTGTGAGGAAAGACATCGGAAGCTAAATTCGAACCGCGACGCCGCGCGCGGCCATCGCCCGCTTCGCCGCCCCGATCGTGTATTCGCCGAAATGGAACATCCCGGCCGCAAGCACGGCGTCGGCATGTCCGAACAGCACGGCATCGGCCAAGTGGTCAGGCGTTCCCGCCCCGCCGCTGGCGACGACCGGAATCGAGACGGCATCGCTGACGGCTCGCGTCATCTCTAGATCGTACCCTTGTTTGGTGCCGTCGGCATCCATGCAGGTCAGCACGATCTCGCCGGCCCCGAGTTTTTCGACCTGGCGAGCCCAGTCGACGGCGTCGAGCCCGGTCGGCACCCGTCCGCCGTTGATGTACACTTCCCAAGTGTCGCGCCCGTCGCGCCGGACCCGTTTCGGGTCGATATTCACGACCGTCGCGCAGCTGCCGAACTTCCGACTGACTTCGGAGATCAGCTCCGGAGTGCGCACAGCGGCCGAATTGATGCTCACCTTCTCGGCCCCGGCTTGGATCAGGCAGGTGGCGTCGTCGAGCGTCCGGATGCCGCCGCCGACGGTAAACGGCATGAAGATCGTCTCGGAGACCCGGCGGACGACGTCGAGCATGATGGCCCGGCCTTCGTGGCTGGCCGTGATGTCGAGGAATACGAGCTCATCGGCCCCGTCCGCTTCGTAGCGTGCGGCGACCGCGACGGGGTCGCCGGCATCCCGGAGCTCGAGAAACTTCGTTCCCTTGACGACGCGCCCACGTTCCACATCGAGACAAGGAATGACGCGCTTGGCGAGCATGGTTTGCGTAGCGATCGATAAGAGCCTAGAGCGCGCGAATCCGGCGAGACTACGTCGACTATCCGCCCCGGAATCGGCGGGATTTTTTACTCTAAGCTCCTCGGGCGCAACGGTCAACGGCCCAAGCGTTTACCTATCGGAAGTGAGAGCGAAGTTGGGTCGATCGCAGGGTGCCGGCGGATGGCAGAGTTAAAAAGGCGTTAATTTGTGAAAAAATAAGCTGACAGGGAGTATTATTGCGCCAGACACGCACTTTCGCACCCCATTCGTTTTCTTCGAGGTGAGCCATGAGAGCATTTCTCTTAGCAGGTTTTGTTTTCGCCGCAGCCGCGGCCGCTGCATCGACCGGTTATGCACAACAACGCGACGCCGGTAGCAAGATCCGCGGCGAAGCGGGCAACGGCACCAGCGACGCCGTGCGCACGTACTCGCGCGGTTACGTTTACGCTCCGGCTCCCGTCGCGGTAGCGCAACCGCAACAGGCGGTCGTGAACGTCGCTCCGGCTCAGCCCGAGGCCAACGCTACGGCGGCCGTCGATAACGCTCGCACCGGCACTCGCACCTTTTCGGTAGAGCCGCAATCGACCGCTCCGTCGACGACCTATCGCACCTATGCTCCCCGTCGCTTGAATGCGCGCTCGCAGTGGAATCGGGCCGATCGCAAGATTCTCGGACACAACGAGTACTAAGCCGCAGCGCCGACAACGCGACGATCGCACGCCCGGACGAGCCTCTTCACGAAGGGGCTCGTCCTTTTTTTATTGGCGACTCATCTTTCCTAGCGACTCGTCGTCACGAATCGATCGCTCTCCAGATCGGCGAGCCAGCGCCGTTCGAGATCGGCTACTCCGTCGAGGCCGTAGTGTTCGCGAAGGGCCGCGTCGTATCCTTGCGACGCGGCTCCTTTCAAGAAGGCCGCAAAATCGGCCGGCGTGCGGCGCTCAGCGAGAAACCGCACCATCGAGGCGCTCTGTCCGTAAAACGCCGTGATTCGTTCCGCTCCCGGATATTCCGTGAGCTCCAAGATTTCGCCGAGACGAAAGTGTTCGCCCCGAGCGACGGCACGCCGCAAGTCGGCGTCGTGTCGAAATTGTTTCTCCGTCGGGTCGGCGAGAATCGCCCAACCCTCTTCGGCCCAGCGTCCCGGCGGCGTCGTGCCGAAGCGATCGGCGAGCAGCACATGAATCAGTTCATGCGGTAGCGCGCCGTCGAACCATTCGGCTTTGTCGCCGCGAAGATCGATCCGTCGCGTGACGATCCGGCCTTTCTCCGTCTCGATCCACGAACTGCCGAGCGTTCTCTCTCCGCCCGGCACTTCGCGCACGTAGCTGCTCAACGTGTCGTGGACGACGACCAAGCATTTAGGCTGCCATGCCGTGAGGGCTTGATCGTCGAACCATTTCGTGCGCAGCTCCGTGAGCAACGCTTCACAACGTGCGCCGAGTTCGTTCAAAGCCTTCGCGTCTTGCGTGCTTTGGATAACGAAGTGCTCGGTCGTCACGGTGCGATAAGGAGCAGCTTGTTTGGCCGCTTCGACTCGCGTCGCACCGACCATGAGCGACCAACCCACCAACATCGAACTGACGGACAACCATCGAACCCACGACGTGATTACCGCGGAGTTCTGCAATAATGTAGAACGCACAGGCCGGTCTCATCATGGGTTCGCTGCGTACGCTGCGTGCGGCCCTGCTCGCAGTCGTTCGGAATGTCGTCCGCAGTCGGATTCGTTGAGACCGTGCTAAGAACACTTTTCGTGCCGAACCTCCTGGCGCAGTTCGCGCAGCCCGCCGCCGGCAGGTCTTAAAGCCTTGGCGTTCATTTCCTTACGGAAAATGCGTTCGCCTTCTGCTACGCTCGGCGACTCGCACCTCTGCACCGATGCCTAGCATCCGCTGCCGCGACTCGTTGCAACTTCCCAACGCTTTTCGATGCCGGCATCGATCGGCGAAGCAAAGCGATGGCTAGTTTGGAATGGACGCCGCTTTTTTGACGTAAAACATCCTTCTTGCTAGGCTCGTAGTATGAGTTCCGATCTTTCCCCGCAGAACGAACGATTCATACATCAAGTACTCGCTGACGGAGTTTTTTCCTCGCGCGAGTCGCTGTTGAATTGCGCGGTAGATTCCTTGCGAGTTGCCGCAGCGGAGAGTCCCACGGCCGCTCGCCTAGCCGAAGAGCTTAGACTGGTCGACGAAGCGATCGACGACGTCGAGTCGCGCGGATCCGTGGCGTGGGATTCCGCAGTCGTAACCCGACGTATTCTCGAACGCCTCGCCGAGACCGGTGCGCCGGCAAACGATTAGTGTCTAGTGTCGCGCGTTGACATCAGCCGAATCGCCGACGCTGAAATCACGGAGATCGGCCTTTACGTCGCTGCTCGCAATCCCATAGCCGCCGGACGCATATTGGCGGATCTGGACGACTTGTTTCGGATGCTTGGGACTCATCCCGAACTGGGTGAACGGCATACGACGCCGCACCGGCGAGATGTTCGTCGGTTTCCGCTCGGTAGCTATGTGATCTACTATCGCCTTGTGGAAGGAGGTGTCGAAATTCTTCGGGTACTTCATGGAGCTCGTGAGCAAGGCAAGAGTTCGTCATAGATGCTCCTAGGAATTCTCTCCGATACGCACGATCGCCACGAGCGCACCGCGCGGGCGATCGACCTGCTCCGTGTCGCCGGAGCCGAGGCGCTGGTGCATTGCGGCGACTTCGTCTCGCCGGCGATCGTGCGCTTGCTCGCGGGTTCGCCGAGTTGGATCGTCTTCGGCAACAACGATGCCGACGATATCCGCAAGCTCGCACGAGCAGCCGCCGATGTGGGAGCCACCTCGCTCGGCTGGGGCGGCAATTGGGAACTCGCCGGCCGCCGCCTCGCCGCGACCCACGGCCACCGCCCGGCCGAAGTGAAGCGCTTGCTTGCCGGTTCTTCGGATCATGGTCCGCCCGACTATCTCTTCACCGGCCACTCACACCGCAAACTCAGCGAGCACCTCGGCCCGACGCACCACATCAATCCCGGCGCACTCCACAGAGCCCGCGAGTTCACGGTCGCTCTCTTAGACCTCACGACGAACGAACTCCGCTTCGTAAACGTCCCGCCTTAGTAGCAGGCACGTTCCACGTGCCGTAGCCACGTGCGTCGTTCCGTAAAGAAGCCGCACCGCGCACAAATTCGGCGAGCGGGGTGCCGTCAGGCCCCCGTTTCCGGAAATCTCAAATCACAACAAACAAGCTCCAAACAAAAAACAAAGCTCAAATCACAAACCGAGGCTTCTGCTTCCGCGTTTGAAGTTTCGTCTGCTTGGGAATTCGTTTGTAATTTGTCTTTTGGAGTTTGGAATATTGCTCGACTTTAGAACCGATCGCGCAGAAACGGGGACATGACGTTCCCCGCTCGCCTCAGAGGTTCTACCCGAACTCTTCTCCATCGGTCGCCGTCGCCCGATCCGCTCGTTCCACCACCACCTTCGCGGGCGGCAGCGAGTTCAAGAACACCTTCCCGTAGCGTTTCGTTCGCACGCGTGGGTCGAGGATCACGACGCTCCCGCGATCGCGCGCGCTGCGGATCAAGCGGCCGAAGCCTTGCTTGAGTTTCAGCACCGCCTCGGGAAGCGAGTAGTCCATAAATGGATTGCCGCCGGCTTCCTTGATCGCTTCCAACCGCGCTTCGAGCAACGGCCGGTCGGGTACGGCGAACGGCAGCTTCGTGATGATCACCGTTTGCAAAGCGTCGCCCGGCACGTCGACTCCTTGCCAGAAGCTATCGGTGCCGAGCAGCACGCCGCGCGGGTTCTCCTTGAAGCGTTCGACCATCGTCGAGCGGGGCACGCCGTCGGCCTGGGAATACAACGCGAGGTTCTCTTCGGCGAGCCAGCCCGAGAGACGCGAGGCCGTTTCGCGCAGCATTTCGTAGCTCGTGAACAGCACGAACGCATGCCCGTCGGTGCGGGCAACGTATCGCTTGATCATCTCCACGGCCGAGCGCTGGTAGTCGGCGGCGCGCTCCGTCGGGTCGGGCATGCCGTCGAGCAAGATGATCTGCGCTTGCTCCTTGTAATTGAACGGGCTCCCGAGCTCCAGCGTGTCGACTTGCGTCAGGCCGACGCGGGTCTTGAAGTAGTCGAACGCTTTCGAGTCGGCGTCTCTGCCGCCCGACGCCGGGCGGACGGTGAGCGTGGCGCTCGTCATGATGACGGTCGGCACTTGTTGAAACAGATGCTCGCGCAACAACGCGCCGACGTCGAGCGGCGCGGCGTTCAAAGTCGTGCGCGGGCGACGGCCTTGCGTTTGTTCGATCCAGTAGACGCCGCCGGCGAGGGCCTGCTTCGTCCAAGCTTCGATCTGGCCCGAGAGCCCCATGAGCCGATCGGCCGCCGAGGCGACATCTTGCTTCTCTTCGACTTCGGTGAGGCCGTCGCCGATCCGGCGGACGAGCTTCGAGAGCTTTTGCAGAGCAGGGGAGAGCCCGTTGCGGACGATCTCGGGCTGCCGCACGCGTCCGTTGCCGACGGCGTGGCGATTGCGCCACACGGCGACCGACTCGAAGAACTCGTCGGTCGAAAAGCGACAGTCGAGCACCGCCTGCTGCGCGTCGCTCGCGCGATGATGCACGAGCAGGCCGCGGTTGGTGCGGTCGTTGTAGAGCTTGTTGAGTTGGTATTCGATCGAGCCGCTCGATACGCCGAGCCCCATGTGGTCGCCCGCGACCGCTTCGAGCGTGTGGGCCTCATCGAAGACGACGCAGTCGTAGTCGGGCAGAATGCTCGCCCCCTGCATGCGGAGCGAGAGGTCGCTGAAAAAGAGCGCATGGTTGACGATCAACAGCTGCGCATTAGCGACGCGTCGCCTTGCGCGGTAGTAGAAGCAGTTGTCGTACGTCGGGCAGCCGCGGCCCATGCAGTTGGTATGTTCGCTTTGAGCTTCGTCCCAGACTTGCGAGAGCGGTTTGAAATCGAGATCGGAAAGAGAGCCGTCGCCGGTGGCTTGCGACCAGGAGGAGAGAGCCCGAAGCTGGTCGAACTCGTTGTCGTCGTGAAAGAGCGAGCTCGCGCGCTTGATCGCGTTTTGCATCCGCCGCAGGCTCAGGTAGTTGCTCCGTCCTTTCACGAGCACGGCCGAGAACTCGAGCGGGATCACGGCATTCAAGAACGGAATGTCCTTCTCGATCAGCTGTTCTTGCAGGCTGATCGTATGCGTGCTGACGACGATGCGCCGGTGCCGCGGCTCGCCGTCGGAAGGCTCGTTGTTGGCTTCGCCGCCGCTCTGCTCTCCTTGTGCGACGGCGAGAATCGCCGGGACCAAGTAAGCGAAGCTCTTGCCGACGCCCGTGCCCGCTTCGACGACGAGATGCCGGCGCTTCGTGATCGCCCGCTCGACCGCTTCGGCCATCGCCGACTGCTCGGGCCGATGCTCGTAGTGCTTCAGTCGCGCGGCGATCCGGCCGTCGGGACCGAGAATGGAAGCAGGGGTGAGCATGAGGGGCGGTGGTCAGTGGTCGGTTGTCAGTGGTCAGAGAAGACAGTTAAAAACCGGAGCGACCGCTTACGACCCGGCGCCGGTGCCGTCGCGTCGCTTGCGGGTTCGCGAACGCTCGATGCCTTACCGAGTCTCCCCTCTCGGCGACGCTAGCGCGCTTTCGACGGCGCAATGATTCCTTCATCCGGGCTCGAGGCCGTGGCGTAAAGCTTCTTCGGGATCCGGCCGGCTTGCGCCGCCCAGCGGCCGGCTTCCGTCGCCGCTCGCATCGCGCGGGCCATCAGGTGCGGATCGCGGGCATGGGCCACGGCCGTGTTCAAGAGCACGCCGTCGACGCCGAGCTCCATCGCAAACGCCACGTCGCTCGCCGTGCCGACCCCCGCATCGACGATCACCGGATAGTCCGGATCGCCGTCCTTCAAGTATTCCAAGCAGATGCGAATGTTGTTGGCGTTGAGCACCCCTTGGCCGGAGCCGATCGGGCTGCCGGCCGGCATCACGCTCGTGGCGCCGGCTTGCTTCAAGCGTTTCGCGGTGATCGGATCGTCGGTCGTGTAGCAAAGGACTTGGAACCCTTCGGCGACGAGCCGCTCCGTGGCTTCGAGCGTCGCGATCGGGTCGGGCAGCAGCGTCTTCGTATCGCCGAGGACTTCCAGCTTCACCCAATCGGCGCCGGGGTTCTCGAGCCCGAGCAAGATCTCGCGCCCCATGCGGGCCGTGCGAATCGCGTCGTCGGCGGTGAAGCAGCCGGCGGTGTTCGGCAGGAGCGTATAACGCGCGAGGTCGATGTGATCGAGGATGTTGCGGCCTTGCGAGTCGATCAGGCGCTCGCGGCGCACGGCGACCGTGATGCAATCGGTGCCGGAGAGTTCGAGGCATTCGGCCATCACGGCGTAGCTGGAATACTTGCCGGTGCCGACGATGAGCCGACTCTTGAGCAGATGCGTGCCGATGCGCAGTCCGGCTTCGTGCGCGGCCGGTTGCGAAGAGGGGGGCGGAGTCGGAGCGATACTCATACTGTTTCCCTTGCCGATTGATGCGAGCGTCTAGCCGCCGCCGACCAGCGTGACGATTTCCAAGCGATCTCCCGCGGCGAGCCGACGCTCGGCGTGCCGCGCGCGCGGAACGAGCTCGAGGTTGACTTCGACGGCGCAGTGCCGCGGCTCGACCTTCAACTCGGCGAGCAGTTCGGCCACGGTCGTTTCCGCGGCGACCGCTTTCGTTTCGCCGTTGACGACGATCGTGCAACTCGCAGCCATGTCGTCCTTTCGTCAGGTCGGCCCGTGCGCCGAAGATAAAGAGCAATCGCCGCTAAAAAAAGAGCCTAGCGTCGGAGGCCGAATGCCGCCGACGCCAGGCATTTTACAGTCGTAAGCTTGCGCCGCCGAATGGGTTTAGCGAACGATCGGTTGGCGGAACGGGCCGACGAACAACGGCACGAACTCCAGCTCGATTCCGCCGTTGCTGTTGGTCAGCGCGCCGCGGTTGAACGGCAGCACGTAGCAAGCCATCCGGCCGCTATTCACTTCCGCGATATACACCACGCACTGGGCATACTGCATGCTCCCTTGCGGACGAACTTCCATATCGCCGGTCACCATGAGGAACTTCATGGCCTTCGAGGCGTCGAGCTCGAGGTGCTTGAGCACGTTGATCGCGTAGGTGAAACCGATCCCGCGCTTATACGGATTGACGACGGCACCCTTGAGGTCGCCGGTCAACATATCGAGAAAGAAGACTCCTTCGATCTCGGCATCGACGTGTCCGGTGGCGATGGCGTAGTTATCCTGACGATCGGTTGCCACGGCATGTAGCGGCGCGTGCGGCAAGAAGCCGCCGATGACCAATCCGACGATCAGCCCGGCGCTGATCCAAATCCACTTCCGGCTCGACATGAACATAAGAGGGGCTCCTGTCCTGACGTGAATGCGAAGGCAACGTCGTTCATGGTAACGTTTTTTTCGCAGGTGAACAGCTTCGGGCCGCGCGAAGTTCGCCCCACGGTCGGCGGCTCGGCGAAAGCTTTGCGCCGCGCACCGGGCGCCGACTTGAGTTCGCCCGCGAGCGTGCTAAAACAGTGCCGTCGCTCGACCGACATCGCCTCGACGCACGGTCGAGCGACCGAGCCCCTCAAACCGACCACCGCCCCGGACTTCAGCGCAGGAATACGAACCCTTATGGCGACCAACGGCAATTTGAATCGAAAACTTCGCATGGCTTTGGTCGGCGGCGGCCAGGGCTCGTTCATCGGGCGCGTCCATTGCACGGCCGCGGTGCTCGACAATCGCGCAGCGCTCGTCGCCGGGGCGCTGTCGAGCGATCCGGCCCGAGCCAAGGCTTCGGCCGAAGACTACGATATCGCCGCGGATCGCGCTTATGGGTCGTATCGCGAGCTGATCGAGAAGGAACTCAAGCTGCCGGCCGACAAGCGAATCGACTTCATCTCGGTGGCGACCCCCAATCATACGCATTTCGAGATCGCCAAGGCCGCGGTCGAATCCGTTGGTGCGGCAGATGCGCGAGATGATCCTCGGCGGCGAACTCGGCGAGATCAACGCGATTCGCTCGAACTATATTCAAGGCTGGCTCCGGACGCGGCTCGAAAGCGAATCGCAGAAGCAAGCCGCTTGGCGAACCGACCCGACCAAGAGCGGCGCGGCCGGCTGCTTCGGCGACATCGGCACGCACGCCTACAACTTGGCCCGCTACACGACCGGCCTGCTCCCCGACTCGATCAGCTGCCGGCTCAGCACCTTCGCCGAAGGACGCAAGCTCGACGACTACGGGCACGCCGTCATTCGCTTCGAGAACGGCGCCATGGGCACCGTGACCGCTTCGCAGATCAGCCACGGCCGCGAGAACGATCTGGCGATCGAGATCGACGGCACGAAGGGGGCCTTGCAGTGGCGGCAAGAAGAGCCGAACCAACTCGTCTTCCGCCGCAACGGCCATGCCCATCAGATCTACACCCGCGCCGGCGGCCCTTACATTCACGGGCTCGCCGCGGCATCGTCGCGATTGCCGTCGGGGCATCCGGAAGCCTTCTTCGAGGCGTTCGCCAACGTCTATCGCTTCGCTTACGACGCGATGGCCGATCGGGCCGGCGGAAACAAAGTCGAGCAGATCAACACGATCTACCCGAACGTCAACGACGGGGTCGAAGGGATGTACTTCATCCAACAATCGGTCGACAGCAGCAAGCAAAACGGCGCATGGCTCCCGCTGAAGCACGAACGGGCCCGCCGCTAGAACTCGCCGGAAGCAGTGTTTCGGGTGGCGTTTACTTGGCGCGAGGCGCGAAGCTCACTTGTTTGACGAGCCGGCGGTAGTTGCCGTCGGCGTCGGTGGTTGCGGAGACCGCTGCGACGGCGTCGAGCACGTATTCGTAACACAAGAGATCGTCGGCGTGGATGAGCACCGCAGGTTCCGCTTGGCCCGCCGCGTGGGCTTGCGCGACTCTCCGTGCGACGAACTCGCTCAGCCGGCGGAACGATGCGGCCGATGGTTTACCGCCGGCCTGCGCGTCGCTTGAAGCGCCGGCCTGCGCATCGCTCGCGTAACGTAATTCGGCGAGGTTGCCGGCCGGGTCGGCGCGGAGCCGAAGATCGATGACGTCGGGCCGTTCGTGAAGCGACGGTGTGCGGTCTGCGGCCGGGAGCTTCAGTCGGAAGTCGCCTTCGACCGCGGCGACTTTGAACGTCATCAAGAAGAACGCCATCAGTTGGAACACGATGTCGATCAGCGGCGTCATCTGGACGTCGACTTTTTCCGGCGCGGCTACGCTACGACGTTCGGCCATGAGACCCTCGCTGGATGCAGGAGGGGCCGCGCTCCGACGAAGAAGGTCGAAGCGAAACGGAAGAGCGGCCCGAGAGATAAGTCGGGCCGGGGGGCGGAAGTTATTCCGCGCGGGGGGCGAACTTCACCTTCTTGGCGAGCTGCTGGTAGTTGCCGGCGGCGTCGCTCGTCGCACTCACGGCTTCGACCGTGGCGATGATGTTTTCGTAGCGCAACAGATCGTCGGCGTCGATTTGAATTTCCGGCTCTTCTTGACCGGCGTTGCGGGCATGGCTCACTTTGATTTCGATGAACTCGCGGAGCTTGCGGAACGGCGAAGGGATCGCCTTGCCGTTGATCGGCGCGCCGGCGTCGATCCGCAGATCGGCGAGCTCGCCGTTGGCGGTCGAGCGGAGCCGAACCGTGATCATTTCCGTTTGCGTGTTGGCCGCGCCCGCGCTCCGCTCGGCCTTCGGGAGCTTCATGTTGAAGTCTCCTTCGGTCGTCGCGACTTTGAACGTCATCAAGAAGAACGCCATCAGCTGAAACACGATGTCGATCATCGGCGTCATCTGGATATCGACTTTTTCGGGAGCTTTGACGTCGCGACGTTGAGGCATGGAACGCTCGATCGGAAAGGAAAGAAATCAGCGGACGGACACGAACACAAGCACCCGAGACGCAAGCAATCGAGATGAACGTCGTCAGTCGTTGACGGAGGCGGCTCTAAACGCGAACTTCTCGAATTCGAGATCCTGACACATTTCCAGCATTTCGCGGACGTACTTCGTCGCGCAGTTGCGGTCGGCGCGGATGATCACCGTGGCGTCTTGCGCCTTTACCCCGCTCTTGAGCAGAAACGACTTCTTCACGTTCAAGCGCTTGCGGATGACGGGCAAGCTCGTGAAGCCGTCGCCCGAATAGAGCACTTGGCCGAACGAGTCCATCTGGAGAACGATCGGATCTTCCGGCGGCGACTCCGGCGGAATCGCCAGGCGGCTCGCGGGGAGCTTGATCTCTTGGTTCGCCGAGTCGTCGGAGAAGTTGATCAGAATCATGAAGAACGCGATCAACTGAAACGTCATGTCGATCATCGACGTCATGTCCCCTTCGGCCGAGACGTCGACACCGCTTTTGATCTTAGGCATGCTGCGATCCTCTAAGGCCGGCGCTAGACGCTGCGCGGCGAGACGAAACCGAACGGGGAAACAATCAACCGAGGAAACCGAATCGACCGAGGGCCGGGCATCGTCGTTCGCTCGGAACGACGACGCCTGCCGATAGCCTGAAGGCTAAAGAGGACAACTTCCGACTTACTTCTCCGCCTTCACTCGGCGGCTTACTTCTCGACGGCTTACTTCTTCACCGTCTGGAAGCGGCTCATGAGCCCTTCGGAAATCGCACCGACGTCGTACAAGAACCGCGCGAGGCGATTCTTATAGATGCCGAACATGCAGATGGCCGGAATAGCGAGCCAGAGCCCGACGATCGTCGTGATGAGAGCCGTCGAAATACCGCCGGCGAGGCTCGCCGGATCGGGCGTCGTACCGGATTGTTCGATGACGCGGAAAGACGCGATCATCCCGTCGACCGTGCCGAGCAGCCCGACCATCGGCGCGATCGAGCCGATGAGCGCGATGTAGCTGAGGCGGTGTTCGAGCTTCATGGCTTCGTCGCTACCGGCTTCGTTCATCGCTTCTTCGGCGGCATCGTAACCGGATTGCAGCTTCGACATGCCGGCGGCGAGCAACGCGCCGAGGAACGACTCGTCGGCCTTCGCCATTTCGTAGGCCCCTTGGTAGTTCTTCTCGTTGAGCGCGGCTTCGAAGTTCTGCGACAACGCTTCCGGCATGATCGCGCTGCGGCGCAAGGCCAAGCCGTTGAGAATGACGAGCGCCACGAACGTAAACGACAGAGCCAAGAAGATCACGGTGTACAGGATCCCGAGCGAACGGTAGTAGTACGCCAAGAGGGACTCGTTCTTGAGTTCTTCGATCTTCTTCTCCTTCGCGAGTTGCTCGGGCGTCTTACCGGCGGCCGACGAAGTCGACGGCGCAGCCGGAGCGGCCGGGGCGGCGGCTTCCGCGTCGGGAGCCGGAGCCGCTGCGGGAGCGGCGGCCGGAGCGGCTGCGGCATCGGGATCCGCGGCCGGAGCTTGAGCCGAGGCCGATTGCACGCTCAACCACGCGCCGCACACGGCGACCAACATCGCCGAAACGACTAACCGACATAACGACCAACGAGAAACGACGCGAACGAGCATGACGACGGCCTCCGCAATAAAGCGAATGTAGGGGATCGGAGCGGGGGGAAAATGATTCTGCGAACGGTTCGCTGCGAGCCCCGGCGGGGAGCGAAGACGAAGCGTCTTAAATGCCGAATGAAGGCGAAAAGTTCAGTCTAATTGCAGTTCTTCGTACTGTAAAGGAAGCGAAGCGAGGCAAACCGGGGTTTCCTGCCGCAGCGGGCGCTCGGGCCGATACAACCGGCCCGAGCCCAGGCCTTAGGCAGGCTTTTTCTTCGTCAACCAAGGGGTGCCGGGATAGAGCCGATTGAGCCGGGTGAGGCATTCTTGGCCCCGTTCGTTCTTCCCGATTTCGGTCCAGAGGTTCGAGAGGTTCCAGAGCGCTTCGGCATGGGCCGACGGCACGCTCGCGTAGAGGACATCGACGTGCAGGAAGGCCAGCAGGGCCGCCTTCTTGCCGTCCGGCTTGGCGTTGTAGCAGTTGCCGAGCGTCACGTAGGCCAAGGCCTGCAATTCCGATTCTTCCGGGTTCAGGTTCGCGATGACCGTTCCTTCGAGTTCCTTGATCGCTTCGTCGTACTGGCCGACCGCCGACTGGCATTGCGTGCGACCGAGCACCGCGGCGAAGCGTTGGCTTTCGGCCGAGCTCCCCTTTTGCGTCATCGGGTTGAACGGAATCTTCAACACTCCCTCGAACGCCGCTTGCGCTTGAGGGAAATTCTTCTGCGTCACCAGGGCTCGTCCGCGGGCCACGCCGGCGCGCATCTTCATGTCGTCGAACGGCGAGGCTTCCAACTCGGCGTAGCACTTCAAAGCGTCGTCGACTTTATTCAACGCGACGAGCAAGTCCCCCATCACTTCCTGACCTTGCAGATAGTGGTAGCTGTCCTTCTGGCCGTTGACGAACGTATACATCGCCGTGCCGGCGGCATCGACCTTACCGGCTCCGCGCAGCGCCATGCGGGCCTGAGCGAGCGCCGCGTAGAACTCGTAGTCTTGCTTGATTTCCTTGCGCGTGATCGTTTCCCGCTTGACCCTGCCGAGTTGCGTGAGGGCGCTTTGATCGCCGCCGTTCTTCAGGGCGCTACGCGCGAGGTTGATTTCCGTCGGCTCCCCCTCGAACTGAATCGAATCGATTTCGTTCGTGGGGACCTTCGTCAGAACTCCTTGTACGTCGATCGTCACTTCCGTCGCGTTCACGGTCTTCACCGCGCCGGCCACGCGCGGCACGTTGCCCATCTTGCGAATCGAATCGAGAGCCGAGGCATCGTCGACGAGGCCGAGACAGAACAGAGAGAAGCAGACCACCGAGGCCGCACAGCGAACGAACTTCATAACACGACTCCTAGCAAAACGTATGTTGATATTTTCGGTTGTGATCGAGAGTTTTATTTCCGGCGAACTCAAGGCGCTTCGCGCACCGCGCTATTGCGTGAGTGCCTTCGTCGCCTTGTCGTTCAGGTCCTTATACTTCGGCTTCCACTCGACGCCCCCCATGTCGGGATCGTAGTCTTTCGTGTTTTCGATCGAATACGTCACGCTGTTGAGCAGCTTCGAGCGTTCGGCCGGCGTGGCGGCTACGAGGGCGTTTTGGTAGTAGCACAACGCCATGTTGTAGCGGCCGACATGGAAGAGCCGGCGGTAAGCCGTGTGTTGCTGCTTCGCTTCCTCGAAAGCCGCTAGGTCTTTTTGGTACTTCGCTTTGACGTCGGCGGCGGCTGCATCCGCGGGGGCCTTCGGTGCCACCGGCGGTTGGAATTGCGGGATGCGCCGCATGGTGTCGGCGATGCGCTTCCAACCCCAGATGATGTTCTCTTTCGTTTTCGGATCCGGCCGCGAGCCTTCGATGGCCCGGGCGAACATCAGCGGCTCTTTGTTGTTGACGGCGCGAGCCACGAGCGTCTCGGCCGCTTCGACCTGGGCTTCCATCAGATTGCGGCGACCGAGCAGCACGTCGGCCAAGGCGTTGACCGATTCGACGTAGTTCGACGCGCGACGCATGGCGCGAGCCTTGCGCAGCTTGACGATGAGTTGCGCGTCGGAGTTCGCTTCGGTCAGAGGTGCGAGCTGGTCGTCGATCTCGCTGGAGCGTTTGAGCAAGTCGACGGCCGTCGTACGATCTTCGGCCGAGACTTCTTTTTGATCCAGCAGATCGCTGCCGAGCTTATACAAGTTCTCGGAGGCCCAATTCGCGTTCTGGAAGTACATCGTCTTCTTGTCGGTCGGCAATTGGTTGTATTGCTCGACCGCCGGGAGATACGCTTTTTTCACCTCGCCGAGGAAGAAGGCGAAACCCTTCGACGACTTCTTGATCCCCTCGATGTTCTTCGTCGAGCGATTTTGCTCGATCTGCTTTTCGAGCCGCAGCGCGAGGTTCAGATAGGTGCCCGCGAGTTGTTCCTTCGTGTCGCCGCCGGCTCCGGCTTTCGCCATCAACGCGTCGAGCTCCGGAGTCAGCTTTTGCGCTTCGTCCACTTTGTCGTTGAGGATGTAGGCCTGCAGCGCGAGCTTATACGCTTCGATCGGAATCGGGGCGACCGTCGCGGCGGGGTTCTTCGCCGCGTTGCGCACCAAGGTGAGCAAGCCCAGCTTCGGGTCTTCGAGAATCTCAAGCGCCTTGGCGTTTTGCCCCAGTGCGATGCGCGTCTCGCACAAGAAACGCAGCGCATCGGCATGCTGCACGGTGAGCTTCTCGACGGCGTCGAGCTTCGGGCGTTCCCGTTCGATCGCCTTTTCCAAGATCGCGTTGGTCTGCACGGCTAGGTTTTGCATATCGGCGGCCGGCATCTTCGTCGGCGCACCGTCGTCGATCCCCAGTTGCTCGCTGTAGAGCCCCCAGAGGGTACCGGCGGCTCGCATTTCCGCATCGGAACGGATCGCCGCGGTTTCTTGAATGCTCCCTAGAGCCAGCAAGATGTCGGGCAGGTTCTTTTCGTTGATCGCGATGGCGAGCAGGATATTCCAGGCGTCGTCGGCCTCTTTCTCTCCCTTCCAGCGCTTCGTGATCTCCGAAGCGATCGAGTACATCTTCTTCCGATCGAAGGCCGCATCGAATGGCTTCTTGTTTTCCAGCAACAACTGTTGGTTGTTTTGATATTCGTTGACGTAGCCGGCCAACGCGATTTGCGCCGCCGAACGGGCACCGCCGCTATTCGGGTAGAACTTCAACAAGAACTCGCCCATCACGGCCGGCTCGTACGTCTTCCCCTGCGTATACATGAGATAGCAGATGTAGTAGCGGACGATGTTGCGATCGTCGAAGCTCGTATTTTCGTCGGCCAGCGTAACGGCCTTCGCGAACATCGTCAGCGCGCCGTCGCGAGCCGTGTTAGCTTCCTTCTGCTTCGCCGCTTGGATCGCCGGATCGGTCGCCTTCTGCGCTTCAGCCACGGCGGCGGAGAACTTCGTCATCTCCTCCGTGCCGCGGTTTTGAGCTTCGAGAAACGTCCGGGGTTCGCGGTTCGGGTCGACGTTCGAGCCGATCTCTTTCAACAACGCGCGGGCCAAGTCTTGATACTCGCCCGTCGCACTCGCCACGACTTCCGCATAGTCGGCCGCATGGTCGAGGGCCCGTTGCTTCTTCGTCGCTTCTTCTCCCTTGGCACCGGCCGGAAACGTGCCGGACCACAACTTATTGGCGACCGCGCCGTAGTAGCGCACGGCGAGCCATTCGGGACGCGAGAGCTCTTCGTTGCTCGAGCCCCGGATGAATTCTTCGGCCTGGATGGCCGCGAGCTCGTACAGCTTTTCCGTTTCGGCGGTCCAGCATTGCAGCGACAAGTACAAGGCGCTGGCCTTATACGGACGGAGCGACTTGAGATCGTCGGGCTGGCCCAAGAGATCGTTGTACAGGCCGAGAGCGCGCTTCGTATCCTTCAACTCTTGGTAGCACTGGCCTTCTTGCAAGCGCGCTGCGAGGCCGGCGATGAGCGTGCGATAGTCTTTGTAGATCGAGCCGTATTTCTCGGCCGCCGTGAGGAGGGCTTTCTTCCATTCGGGCGATTGATCGACGAATGTGCGCGACTTCTCGTACAGCCCCTTGGCGTGGAACATGTGGGCCTGGATCAAGTCTCCTTTGGCCCGTTCGCGCAGAGCGACGCGCGGATCGTCCGGCGTCATGAATTTCGGAAACGTCTGTAAGAGCTTGGCGAACTTCTCTTCGGCTTGGAGGAAGACCTTTTCCGATTCGTCGAAGAACTTGCGGGCTTCTTCCATCAGCGCCGGTTTTTGCTTCTCGAACTCCGGTCGCACCGCTTGTTCGACTTTGGCCCGACCTCGCTCGACGAGCACGGCCCCCATTTGCGTCTCGGCGCCCGGAGCTTGCGGGTGCGACGGGTTCGCGGCGACGAACTCTTGGAACTTCGCCTTCGCGCCGTCGAGCAGCTTCTCGCGCACGACGTTGTCGCGCTCGCTGCGCGAAGCTTCGAGGTTCGTGCGCGCCGCTTCGAAGGGGATCATCTGTCGCTGCGTCTCGGTGAGCAGCGGGCTCTTGACCATCGCATCGAGATAGTCGATCGCGACGTCGTAGTAGCCCTTCTGCCGCAGCCCTTGGAGGAAGTTTTCGTATTCCTCGACGGCATAGAGCGTCGGCGCTTGCGTTAGGCCGAGCGCGAGAGCCACCGGAGCGCCGCGGAACATTCTCAAACCGAGCATTCTAAAACCGATTCGTTTCATCCGTATCTTCCTTCCGTAGCTTCCATTCCTCGTTGCCACGCAGTGGGCTCCGTTCGTGCTTCGACCGAAGCGACGAACAACACCGAGCGTGGCGAACGACGAGAGAACTATGTGAATGCTGGAACAGTTAATTCGGAACTAAAAGCAAGTCGTGAGCGTCGAACCTCTTCGATGACTCCTGCGTCGGATCGATGCGCTCGAAGGGCCGATGCCGTCCGAACGAAACGAGCTGCGAGGGTGTTACCGAACAGGGGTAGAATCGTGCAAGAAAAGGGAGCGGGCGGAAGCGGAATTTCAGACGAGTGAACACCGAGAAAGAACTTCGACGAGATGGGTCGCGTGCGACGCCGGAACAGCGGTCCCGAGCGGCGCGACGAGAATCACACATCAGCTTATAAGCCGTTTTTCACGTAATCAAGCAGGAGCCTTCGTAATTCATGATTTCGTCGCTAGGGGCCGCCGCACGCGGGCGACTTCGAGCTCGCCACGGCCGGCGCCGATGCGTCGGCCGCTTCAGGTTGCGGCAGTGTTCATTGCTGCTAGTTGCTTTTGCCGCCGGCCCCGTCGAGGTCGATCAGAAGTTGGTCGGCCGCGGCTTGGTAAGGGCCCGGCTTTTTCGTCAGCGGCTCGGCATGCGTCCGAGCTTTGACGAGCCACGCCCCCCGATCCGCCGGCGAAGGCTTCTTCTTTTTGTCCATCGCAGCCAACAAGTAGCCTCGGGCGGTGAAGTACCGCACGGCTTGCCACTCGGGCCACGACTCTTCTTCGTGCGGGAGGTGGGTTAAATATTCCTCCCCCTGAGAAAAAGCCAATTCGTACAGCTTTTCCTGTTCGGTCGTCCAGCATTCGAGCGACAAATACATCGCCGCGACCCGCATCCGATGCAGAGGCTTGATCTCGTCGGGCTGCGTTAACAGATCGTTATACAGCCCGAGAGCGCGGCGCGGCTCGCCGAGGTTCTTGTAGCACATCCCTTGCTTCAGGCGAGCCATGAGCCCGGCGATGAGCGTGCGATAGTCTTTGTAGATCTGCTCGTACCGATCGGCGGCGGCTTGATAGTTCTCGCGCGCTTCCGACGATTCCAGGGGGTACGTCCCGGCGAGTTCTTCGAGCACGCCGGCTTGATACATCAGCGCTTGCATCAGGTCTCCGCGCAACCGATCGCGGCGGCGCGTCTCGGCTTCCGACATCCCCTCCTTCGGAAACTTCGAGAACGACCGGAGCCGATTTTGAAACTGATCGATCACGGTCGTGAAGAGTTTCTCGGCGGCGCGAAACCGCTGCCGGGCAAGATCCAACAGCGCATCCCGATCGGCCGGAGCTTCCACTTGCCGAGCGTCCGAGGCATCGGCTTTGCCGGCGGTCGTTAGGACGACCCCCAACTGCATCTCGGCATACGGCGCATTGATGTGGGTCGGGTTCTCTTTCAGGAATTCTTCGAGCAGCGTTTGCGCTTTGAGCAACAGTTTCTCACGCTGCGCTGTTTCCAGCGCGGTCATCGAGGAATGCACCAGCGCTCGAGCTTCCGTCACGACTTGCGGCACGGCATCGGGAACGTTTCTCGATTCCGCGGTGTCGCCCGCTTCGCCGGCGGCGCGCAGCGCTACTAAGTCGAACACGCCGGTACCGCCGATTACGACGACGAGCATCGCAAACTTCCGAACGAAGCTTCCCACCAACTTGTGCATCTAACGAATTCCCCGTGTCGGAGCGCGTCGGGCCGGTAAGCGTTGCATCTGGAGAACCAGTTCGCGCCACGGAGCGGCTCCGCGCACGATTCCCGTTCTTTCCAAACGAACGGCCCATTGTAGCACCTCGTCCGGCGCGACGTTATCGCCCCACGGCGAGTTTCGCAGGCGGGCCGCGACGGCCGTGGCGATCGTCGCCAGTTGCAATTGCGGCGGGGATTTATCGAACGTTCCCCCGAGCATCGCGCGGGTGATTTTCTGGGTCGCCTCTTGCGCCGAGCCGTCCGCGGGGTCTTGCCAGCGCAGCACGGCGGTCGCCGCCAACGGATCTTTCCCCCCGTTGAATTGCACCTCATAGAGCAAGGTTCCCGTCTGACCGGCGTTCAGATCGATCTCGACGGGATGGGGGGCGAGCCCCGTCACGGCCGTCGGTTCGTGCCCGACCAAGCGATAGGCGACGACGGTTTGCGGGTTGAAGGTCACCGTGAGCGAGGCCCGTTTGGCGACCGTCTGGCTCCGGCCTCCGAGGGCTTCGAGCAAGGCGCTCCGCATCCGTTCGCCGGTGTCGGCCGCAAAGACCCGACCGCTTCGCCGCCGGACGAGCCCGTCCCAGGCCGTGGCCTCGGGCTCATTGCGCACGTCGATCAGATCGAAGCCGAGCTGCCGCGCAGCCGAAGTCTTGAGGAGTTGCTCGACGAGATAAATTCCGTCGGCGTTGGTCTCGTCCAAGGCGTCGCTCACGACGACGACGCGCCGCTCCATGTTCTTCGGCGGCTCTCGTCGTCCGGCGACGGCGATCGTCTGGAGAACTCCTTCCGCGAGGTTTCCTCCGCCGTCGGCGTGCAGCCAATCGACTGCCGCCAATAGTTGCTCGAGCTCGGCTCGGCCGGCATCTTCGACGACGACGGGATTCGCTCCCCCCAGCGCGACGAGCGTCAACCGATCCGTAGCGCTCAGGCTTTCGATGAGCGTCTTCAACGCCCGCTTCGCCATCGCCAGCTTGCCGCCGACGCGCATACTTTCGGTCACGTCGATGCCGATCGTCAGGTGCATCGGCTTGCGCGCCGCAGCCGGCAACTCGCGGGCCTGCACCGACAGTTGCAACAGCCGACTGATCCGTTCCGGGTCGGCCGGGTTCACCGGCATCGGGTTCGGAGTCGCCGGAGCTTGTGCCGCCGCACCGGTCGGGCTCCAAGGAGCGATGGCGCCGGCGACGTATAACCGCGCGGACTTATCGCTGGGTCGACCGTAGCCGAAGTCGACCGCTGCGAGGAAGTCTTCCGGTCGCGCTTGATCGAACGTCGGCCATTCGCCGGCGGCGAGCGCAGCGCGGACCGCTTCGTAGCCGGCCGTGTCGTGCGACAGCGGCACGATCGAAGTCGGGAACTCGCGCGTCGACACCGACGGGAAGATGCCGTAGTCGAGCAAGAACTTTCGGTCGCCGGCATTGAGCCGCGCATCGATCCCGCGCGGTTTGCGCAGGGCAGGGCGGGCCAAGTCGGGGAGCGTGTCCGCAGGGCGCGCGCCGCGCACATCGCCGGCGTCGGGCAAGGTCCCCATCGCCCAAGCGACCGATTGAAAGATATCGGCCCGACCCGAGCGGGCGGCCGAAAGTCGACGCCGATCGGCATCGCGAATCCGGGTGTATTCCGTTTCGATCGGCTCGGCGGCGGTCGCCGTCAGCGGGCTCGACGCAGCGATCGCAACGGGGGAAATATCCCGATATTCGTTCGGAGTCGCACGCTTCGGCACATGCAACTCTTCGACCCCTTGCTCTCGCGGCGAGACGTCGACCACGCTCGAAGCGATGAACGGAGCAGGGCCGAGCCGAGTGCCGAACAGGCTCCCGTAGTGGGCGACGAAGAGAGCCGCTTCCCAAGTAGCCAACAACAGAAACAGCGCCGCCATCGTGAGCATGCGCCGCACGGCGATCGGCCGGCGCGCGGCGATCGACCGCAAGCGATAGTGCAAGCCCCAAGGGATCGTCACGGCGCGCAGACGAGCGTCGAACGCAGCCTCGCCGGCTTGCGCTGCCGCAGTCGCCGCTTGCTCTTCGGCGACGACGGCCCCGAGCCGCGCGTGCAGCCCGCCCGGCACGGGCACGGCGAGCAGTTGCCGTTCGAGCGGGTCGACCTCATCGACGATGCTCGACAACCGCGCGTGCCACGCACGCGGCACGCGCACTTGGCGCAGCAGCGCGTCGAGTTGGTCGTCGGATCGAGGTTCGGCCGGCATGATAATTCGGTTTACTGAAGAATCGAGGTACGAAGGAAGCGGTTAAACGGAGTGCTTGTGCGCGGCTTGCAGCAACTCGCGCAAGCGGTTGCGGGCCCGACTGACGCGCGACAGAACCGTGCCGATCGGAATGCCCAGCAGGTCGGCGGTCTCTTGATGCGTCAGTTCGCCGACGACGACGAGGAGCAACGTCTCGCGCAAGTCGGCATGGAGTCGTTCGAGCGCATGTTGCATGTCGTCGGTGTATTGGTCGTCGATCGGATCGGCATCGTGAACGGCGAGCGTGTCCAGTTCGTCGCCGCCGGTTCGTTCGCCCGAGTCGCGACGTCGCCAGCGATCGACGGCCCGTCGGCGGAGGATCGACATCAGCCAGGCGCGGTCGCCACGGTCGGCTTCGTAGCGCTCGCGGCTTTTCCAGACCGAACGAAACGTTTCCTGCACGACATCCTCGGCGGCATGCGCGTCCCCCATCAGCCGATAGGCGGTGCGATACAATGCATCGCCGTGCTCGCCGATCAGCCGATTGAACTCCGCCTGTGCTAGTGCCAAGTCGCGATTCTCCGGTCGGTCGAGCCGTCGGGCTTGCGGAAGTCGGGCTCGAAGCGGGGGATGCGTGCGTCGATCGTATGGGGGCAGCGGGCTATTCGGGCCGGGGGGCGAAGTTTATTCCCCGCCGGACAATTCGCCCGCGGCGGGAATAAACCGGCCCGGCCTGCCGCGAACCGGCTCTTACCGTAAGCGCCCGCACGATTTAGGCGCCTGCCGTACCGTTTTCGCGTTTCCTCCTCCAGGTCGTCCTATAGAATAACACTGATTCCTCGCAAGATTGCCGGCCGAGTCGCAGTTTTGACAGGGAGCGTGTTCTTTCGCCCAAGGACTGTTTTCCCAAAGGGACCGTCGTGCTTAATTTCCGTACGAAAGAAGGCCGAGCCGCCAGCCGACCCACGAACTATCTCGGGCACAAGTTTCAACGCCCCTGGATCATCGGGTTGTTCGTGCTCGCCGGCGGGTTGTGGTTGGTGCGCGGCGGCGATCCGGCGAAGTTTTCCCGCATGTTCGGGCAACGGGGCGAGGTGCAGGTCGCCTTGGCCGACGGCAACTTCAAAGACAACGCCGTCGAAAAGCCGGCGGCCGTCGTGCGGCCGGGGGAAGTGAAAGCGGTCGGTCCGCGCCCGGAGAACCCGGTCGAAGGGAAGCGGCTGTTTCACAACGTCGACCCTAAGCTGTTCACTACGCTCGAAGACGACGCGGTGCATCGCTTCGAAGAACAGAAGAGTTTCTTCACGTTGTTGAAGACGCTCGAAGGGGCCGACGAGCGCGATATCGACTTAGCCTCGTCCGGTCGACGCAACTTCCGCCAACTCTTCGAGCAAACGGACGACTACCGCGGCGAGATCGTGACCGTGGCCGGTATCGTGCGGAGGATCGTGCCGCAGCCGGCGAACGAGAACCCGCAAGGAATTAAGAAGTTCTACGAGGTCTGGATCGAACCGACCGGCGGGCGGCTGCCGATCGCGATCGATTGCCTGGAGATGCCGCGAGATTATCCCGTCGGCGGCAACTCTGCCCAGTATGTCGAGGCGACCGGTTTCTATTACAAGCGCCTCGGCTACCCGGGCGAGCCGGATGCGCGCACGAAGAAAGAGGTGTTTCGCTCGGCGCCGCTGGTGTTGGCGAAGACTTTGCGCTGGACTCCGCAAGCCGCTCCGCAGGAGCAGATCGCGCAAGCCGGCGATGCCGCGATGGCCGATATCCCCGGCTTGCCGAAAGGGCTGCCGGTCAAATGGATGATGCCGCTGCTCGGCCTAGGAATCGTGTTGATGATCGTGTTGGCCGTCTGGTCGTTTCGTTTGTCGCGCAGTTCGGTCTTGGATCGCAACGGTCCGATCGTCGGCCGCGCACGTCGTGCCGCCGAAGCGGCTCAAGCTCCGCAGAATCTCAACAAGCTAAAGATCGACCCATGATTCGCCTTCATCGTTGGTTCTCTCGGTCGCAGATCGTCGTACGAAACAGTTCCGGCCCGGCACGGCTTAGCATGACGCTGCTTGGTGCGATGCTGGTCGTCGTGGCGTGTGATTCCTTACCGATCGCAAAGGGGCAGGAGCCCGCGAAGCCGGCCCCTACGGCTACCGCGCCGACTCCTTCAGCTACGGCTCCTGCAACGCCGGCCCCGTCGGCAACGAAGCCTGAAGCCGCGAAGCCCGAAGCGACGAAGCCGGCCGCTACGACCAATGAACCGGTGCCGACCGTCGAGTTGAAGCTTCCATCGCTCGGGGGCCCGATGGCGGCGCCGCCGAAAGCGAAAGAGCCGGCCGCCGACGACGAGCTTGGGCAATTGCTTTTCAGCACGGGCATCGACGACATTCTGCTCGGCAAATTCCTCGACGGCCGCCCACTCGCCGGGGTCGAACGGCAACCGCTCGTCGGGCTGTTTTCTTCGATCCGGCAATTCAAACCCGCGGACATCGAAGACCTGAAAGCGAAGGCGAAGCAGCCGAGCGCGTTCGCGGCCGGACCCGCGCGCGGCAAGCTGTGGGAACTCGAAGGACGTTTGAAATCGATCACGGTCGACGAATTCACCGACGCCGAAATCGAACGAGTCTATGCCGACGTCATCGCGCGCCTCAAAGAAGAGCCGCCGAAGCTGCCGGCCAACGATATCCGCCGCTTCTTCTATCGCTGCACGATCGAATTCGGCGAAGCCCATGCTCCGGTCACGGTCGTGGCGCTGCGCATGCCCGAGGCGTTGCTCGCGCTGCATCGCAATCTCGCGGAGCAGCCGTTGAAGGTCGGCGAGGTGCTTAAGGTCGACGAGCGCGTGACCGTCGCCGGGCTCTTCCTCAAGAGCCTCGGCGAGAAGCCGGGCGAGCAACCGCTCCTCGTGACGTATCGCCCGGCGTGGCATCCCGACACGCCGCTCGGCAAGCTCGGCATGGACTATGGTCTATTCGATGACGTCCGACTCACCGCTTCCGACTTAGCGAACGAGCGCGAATGCTTTTTTCAACTCATGGCCGCGATGAAGCGCGCGGAGTTCGGCGAACTGTTGGACCTCACGACGGAAAACTATTCCGTCGTGCCGTTGTTCAACAGCGCCAAGTCGATGCACGGCAAACTCACGGCGCTCACCGGCACCGCGCGGCGTGCCACGCTCGTTCGCGTCCCCTATCCGGATATCCATCGCCGCTTCGGGATCGACCACTACTACGAAGTCGCGATCTTCACGGCCGACTCGCGCGACAACCCGTTGATCTTCGATCTCTTGGAGCTTCCTCCCGGATTCCCCGAAGGAGACGATATCCATGTCGAGGTGCGCATTCCCGGCACCTTCCTCACCGGCTTCGTCTACGATCGCGATGCGACCGACAAAGAGCAATCGAAGGGGATCAAGCCGCTCGCGCAGAAAGCGCCGCTGCTGATCGGCAAGACCCTCTATCGCTATCAAGCGAAGGACGAGAAGGCCGGCTCGTTCGATTGGTACGTCAGTGGCCTGATCTTGCTCGGCGCTTTAGCGCTCGGGGCGGTCGGCTGGGCCACGATGCGCGGCGACCGCAAAACGCGCAAGATCATGGAGCACACGAATGCCCCACCGACGGGTACTTCGCTCAACGACCTCAAGGGCGACTTCCGCAACGGGCCCGACTTCAGCAACCTAGAGTGAGCCCCAGGAAAAGCGTCGCACGGCGGCACGACAAGCAACTGCACGACCGGCAGCGGCAAGGTCTGCCCAACCCGTACTTTTGCCTTTCCGCTCCTTCTCCGAAAACCATTTGACGCGACTCTTCGCGCGGTCGAAGATGTTGGATGCCTTCGGTTCGGCTGCCCACCTGCTTACCGCCCGCCCTATCCGCCGTCGCCCGTCGCGTCGCGAGGAGCCTCCATGCTGCGTCCGTCGTTCCCGTTTCTGTTTGCCTCGCTGACGGCTCTTTGCGCAGACTCATTCGGCGAAGCCGCCCGCAGCGCCGCTCCGCCCGTAGCGAAGGGGACTGCATCTAACGGAACAGCCTCGAGCGTCGCCGCACCCAAACCGAACCAGCCTACGCCGAGCGCGACGAAGCCCGCCGCTGCACCGAACAAAACTCCCGCACCAAATAAAACTCCGGCACCGAACGGCACCGCTGTACCGCCGACACCCGCCGCGCCCGACAAAGCCGCTCCGCAAGAGCCGGCTCCGCTCCTGCCCGGCCATTCCTACCACGGCGATGCCTTCGACGAAGGTCCGCGCCAGGCCGCGTACCTGATGGACGGCATGGGGAACGTCTCGTTTCCGATCACGACGAAAGATCCGCAAGCGCAGAAGTTCTTCAACCAAGGGATCGCCCAACTCCACGGCTTCTGGTATTTCGAGGCCGAGCGCTCGTTCCGCCAAGTCGCCGCGCTCGATCCCGATTGCGGGATGGCCTACTGGGGTATGGCGATGGCGAACATCAACACGCTGAAGCGGGCCGAGAAGTTCATCGCCGAAGCAGTCAAGCGCCGCGAGAAAGCAAGTCCGCGCGAACGAACGTGGATCGATGCCTGGAGCGCTTACTACAAGGCCGACCCGAAGCAAGACAAGCCCCGTCGGCAAGCGCTCATCCGCGCGCTCGAAGGGCTCGTGCAAGACTTCCCGGACGATGCCGAGGCCAAGGCGTTCCTCGTCCTCCAGATTTGGTACAACCGCGGGCCGATGCCGATCTCGAGCCATCAAGCGGTCGACGCGCTAATCGATCAGATCCTCGTGCTGAACCCCATGCATCCGGTGCATCACTACCGCATCCATCTGTGGGACGACGAGAAGGCGAGCCGCGCTTTGAAGTCGGCGGCTCTCGGCGGGCAAGCCACTCCCGGCATCGCCCACATGTGGCACATGCCGGGCCATACGTTCTCGAAGCTCGAGCGCTATGCCGATGCCGCGTGGCAACAAGAAGCCGCCTCGCGCACCGACCATGCCTACATGATGCGCGACTTCGTCTTGCCCGACCAAATTCACAACTACGCGCACAACCACGAATGGCTCATTCGCGATCTCAGCCTCTCCGGTCGCCCGCGCTACGGCGTCGAGCTGGCGAAGAACCTGAGCGAGATGCCCCGTCATCCGAAGTACAACACGATCGGCCGAGGGGGCTCGTCGCAGTATGGGCGGGCCCGCGTGATGGACGTGCTGCAGCGCTACGAACTTTGGACCGATCTCATTGCGCTGGCCGACACGCCGTATCTGGAAGCGACCGACGTCCCGCGCGAGCAAGTGAAGCGGCTCCGGACGTTGGGAGTCGCCGCGAACGAAACCGGCGACATCACGCGCGGCAAGAAATACGCCGCCGAGCTCGATGCTATGCTCGTCCGCGATCAAAAAGCGCAACAGGAAGCTGGCGACAAAGCCGAGGCCGCGGCGAAGCAAAAGAAAGAGCCGCAAGACAAGATCACGAAGGCCCGCAACGATGCGATGAACCCGCTCCGCGCACAAATCTCGCTGGTGGAAGCGGCGCTCGCCGACATGCGGGCCCATGCCGCGATCCGCGACGAGCGCTACCCCGACGCGATCGAGCAACTCAAGAAAGCCGGCACCACGGGGGGCGAGCTGCTCTCGCGCGTCAACCTCGCGGCAGGGAAGAAAGACGAAGCCGAGAAGCTGGCCCGCAGCGCAGCCGCTTCGGGCAAAGCCCAGGTCGTGCCGGAGGCGAATTTGGTTTACGTGTTATGGAAGTGCGGCAAAGCGGACGAGGCGAAGAAGCTGTTCGCCGAACTGCGCACGCTCGCCGGCAAGGCCGATCTCGACACGCCGCCGCTCGAACGCTTGAAGCCGCTGGCGGCGGAATTGAAATGGCCGGCCGATTGGCGCACCCCGGCGCCGCCCGGCAAGGACATCGGTGTGCGACCCGCGCTCGACTCGCTCGGGCCGATCCATTGGGAAGCGCCGGCCGCGCCGCAGTTCGCCCTGACGACGCTCGACGGGAAGTCGATCTCGCTCGAAAGCGTGCGGGGGCGGAACGTCGTGCTGTTGTTCTATCTCGGCACCGGTTGCCTCCACTGCACCGAGCAACTGAAAGCCTTTGCGGCGATCCATAAAGACTACGAAAGCGCAGGGATCGAAGTCGTCGCCGTCAGCACCGACACGCCGGCCGTGTTGCGTGCCGCGCAAACGGCGCTCAAGCCGGCCGAGCGCTATCCGTTCGCCCTCACGTCGAACGAAGACCTCGCGCTCTTCAAAAAGTATCGCGCCTACGACGACTTCGAAAAGCAACCGCTTCACGCCACGGTGTTCATCGACCGCGCCGGCGCGCTGCGCTGGCGCGATGCCGGAGCCGATCCGTTTATGGACGCGAAGTTCCTCTTGGAGGAAGCGAAGCGTCTGACGTCGTTCGCGTCTCCTACCAACGCGCCGAGCAAAGCCGCGCCGACGACCACGACCGCGGCCCGCGCCGCCGAGTAGCTCGACCCGCCGACGTTCTCACCGTTCTGAATGATCACTACCGAATTTATTAACACCGAATTTATTAACACTGAGACGCGCAGCATGCATGCCATCCGAGGTTCGTTTGCGGCCGTGGTGTTCGTGATCGGTTGCGCGACGCAGGTGCAGGCCGAGCTGCGCGTCGAGTCGCAAGCGGTCGCGGTGCCCGATCGCGCGGTGCCGAAATATCCGGCCGGTCCGATTCGCGGCACCCTCTTTCTCGGCCGGGGCTGCGGCGACTCGAAAGAAATCGTCGAAGCGTTTCTCGCCCTCGCCGGCGGTGAGAAGGCGAACATCGTCGTGCCGACCTTCGTCGACCCGGCCGGAGCCGCCGCGCATCCGAATGCCTGGTGGCGCAAACACGATTGGGCCAAGGTGCGGATTCTCACGGCCCGCAATCGGGCCGATGCCGAAAGCGCCGACTTCCTGGAAAAAATGCGCAAGGCGACCGGCGTTTGGTTCGACGACGATTCGGTGCGCGAGCTGATCGCGATCTACGGCGCGCCGCTGTTTCTGCAAGAGCTGAAGGCGCTGCTCGATCGCGACGGCGTCGTCGGCGGCGACTTGCGCGGCGCGCAAGCCTTGTCGCAGATCGTCGGCGTGCGGGATGCAGAGAAGACGAGTGCAGAAAAGACGCCGGCCGAGAAGACGAAGACCGGGATCGATATCGTCGGCGGCTTCGGCTTGCTGCCGAATTGCATCGTCGGAATCGGCGACGACGTCTCCGCCCGCAAAGCCGATCTCGCCGAGGTCATGAACCGATATCCGGGCCGTGTCGGTTTCGATCTCGACGACGACACGGCACTCGTCGTCCGCGGCCGGATGCTCGGCGCCGTCGGCACGGGAAGCGTGAATATCGTCCTCGCGGCGTCGACCGATCGGCCGGTGAATACGATTCGCCTCCGTCAACACATGCGCGACGACCTCACGGCGCTCACCCGCGCCGCGATCGCGCGCACGCAGCCGTCGTTCCCGTTGGAGAAGCCCGCGGCGCCGCTCGTGCCGAAAGGTTCGCTCTTGGTCGTCGGCGGGGGTGGGATGTCGGAAAGCTTGCGGAAGAAATTCGTCGAGCTCTCCGGTGGCGCCGACAAAGCCGTGATCGCCGTCATCCCGACGGCGAGCGAGAACCCGGCGGCCGACGAAGGGGATATCGGCTGGCTGATGAAGGCCGGCGCGAAGAAGGTCGTGATCGTGCATGCGCGCACGCGGGCCGAAGCGAACTCGCCGGAGTTGATCGCGAAGTTGCGCGAATGCGGCGGCGTCTGGTTCGGCGGCGGCCGGCAATGGCGGTTCGTCGATGCCTACGAAGGGACCGCCTGCTACGACGAGTTCCATGCCGTGCTCGCGCGCGGCGGAGCCATCGGCGGCAGTTCGGCCGGAGCCACGATCCAAGGGGAATATTTGGTACGCGGCAGCCCGATCGTCAACACGATCATGATGGCCGAGGGTTACGAGCGGGGCTTCAACTTCATGCCGGGCACGGCCATCGATCAGCACTTCACGCAGCGCAACCGGAAGCCCGACATGGAAGGGGTGAAGCGAACGTTTCCGCAATTGCTCGGCCTCGGGATCGACGAAGGAACCGCGATCGTCGTCCAAGGCTCGCAGTTCGAAGTGGTCGGCCAAAACGAAGTCTCGGTCTTCCCGCCATCGGCCAAACTCGCCGCCGACGCCGAACCGCCGGCCCCGCAAGTCCTCAAGCCCGGCGACATCTACGACCTGAAGAAATTCAAGCGCAAAGATTAGTCCGCACGGTTCGCTGGAAATCTTCTTTGGCCTAGTTCTTCGCGTTGAAATCCTGGCGCGCAAGTGCGATGTTCTGGTTCGTGACGGAGACAGGACTCCGACCTCTGCGAGGTTTCGACGCGTCGCTTCATTGCGACGACGAATCGCGATGGGAAGCTTTCGGTCGAGGCCGCGCCGCTTGTCGCCGCCGTCGGCCGGAAGGAATCGACTTAGCTGTCGGTCCCTCGCGACGCCGGTCGGCCGGGCGGCGTAATAACCGCGCGGCGTCTTCTTCTTCTCGCGAGCCAGTCTCGCGGAAGCCGGCCGGGTGCAATGCTCTGCGCAGAGAACGTTTGACAAGAAGCCCGACCGAACCCGGGCGACGACGCACGAACTTTTTTGAAGTCGCCAGTGAGGCGATCACGGCCGTGCTTTGAATTAAAGTAGCAGGCACGTTCCACGTGCCGTAGCCACGAGGTCCTCTCAAGCGCGAACCACGCTCGCAACGCAATCAGCCTCCGTTCAATAGCCCGGGATGTATATCCCGGGGAGCCGGCCTGTTCGTAGCGCTAAGCCATCCGTGGCGGACGGCACGTGGAACGTGCCTGCTACGTTAGCAACCGCGGGTATTCACCGCGCGGCTATCGATTCAACTGACCCCCGACCTCTGACCCCCGACCCCTCTCCTACGTCGGCATCCCGAGCTGTCGCATCTTCCGATACAAGTTCGAGCGATGCAGGCCGAGGCGTTCGGCCGCTTCGCTCATGTTGCCCCCCGTCCGATCGATCGAGCGTTTGATATAGGTCTTCTGAAATTCATCGGTCGCCTCCGCCAACGAGAGATCGTCGGGCACCGGCGGCGCCACTTCCCCCGCCGCGGCGAGGATAAATGCCAAATCTTCCGGTTCGATCCGATCGCTCGAACACAAGTAGGCGAGCCGTTCCATGGCGTTTCGCAGCTCGCGAATGTTGCCGGGCCAAGCATGCGCTTCGAGTCGCTTCTTCGCCGCTGCCGAAAGCGCCGGCAGCTTGCGTCGGGCCTTCTTGGCGAAGTCGTGCAGAAAGTGCTCGGCCAAGAGGGTGATGTCGCCGGGCCGATCGCGCAGCGCCGGCAAGTTGATCGAAACCACGTTGAGTCGAAAGAACAAATCTTGGCGAAACTTTTTGGCCCGCACCATTTCCGCGAGGTTCTGATTCGTCGCGGCGATGACGCGCGCATCGGTATGAATGCTCTTCGATCCGCCGACGCGGACGACCACCTTCTCTTCCAACACGCGGAGCAGTTTCGCTTGTCCGCCGAGGCTCAAGTCGCCGATTTCGTCGAGGAACAGCGTGCCGCCGTCGGCCAGCTCGAACTTGCCGGGCCGCGCCTCATGCGCATCGGTGAAGGCTCCTTTTTCATGACCGAACAGTTCGCTTTCCAGCAACGTCTCGGTGATCGCCGCGCAGTTGACGGCGATGAACGGCTGATCGCGGCGCGGGCTCAAGTAGTGGATCGTCCGCGCCACGACTTCCTTCCCGGTGCCGTTCTCGCCGAGGATCAACACCGCGAGCTCTGTATCGGCGACGCGGCCGGTCGTCGAACGGAGCGCTTCGATCGCCGGCGACTCGCCGACGATCTGCACGCCCGAGGCCGCTTCGTCGGCCAGGTGTCGGCGCGACTGCATGAGTCGCGCCCGCTCTTGCGTGTTCTCGAGCGCCGTGGCGGCATGCGCGGCGAACTCCGTCAGCGCGGTTTCGTCTTCTTCGGTGAAGTCTCCTTCGAGCTTGTTGATCACCTCGAACGCGCCGAGGATTTCTCCCCGCCGCGAAACGAGCGGCACGCAAATCAGCGTGCGGGTCTTGTAGCCGAGCTTCGCGTCGACGTCGCGCGCAATCTGCTCTTGGCCGAACCGCAGGTCGACGCGCCGCGGCTGCTTCATCCGAATCACTTCGCCGACGACTCCCTTGTCGTCCGGTATCCGCAGTTCGTTCCCTTCGACGCCGAGCGCCGGCCGGCCGATGAGGAGCTTATTGGGTTTGTCCCAGAGAAAGATGCTGGCCCGATCGGCTGCGAGCATCTTCGTCGCGGCCTCGGCCATCTGCACCAAGAGCGGCTCCATCTCCTGGGTCTGATTCCATTGCCCGGAGATCGTGAGGAGCGCTTCGAGACGGCGCCGGCGGCGATGTTCGCGACCGGCCGACCGGACCGAGCCGGCGGCTTGCGCGAACGAGGGCAGAACCTGTTCGACGGACCCTCGCATCCGTTCGGCCTGCGCCATGTCGGCGGCATGCACGATGAGGACTTCGCCGGCCGCGGCCCGGCGATCGACCGACGCGGCGATCCAGCCTTCGTTTTTCACCGGCGACTCGGAGTCGAGCGCATCGGCGAGGAACGCGGCGGTCAGCTCGCCCGAGGCCAGCGAGGCATTGCCGACCGAGGCGACGGTCGACCAACGGCCGTCGATGTTGCGCATGACCCCTGCAAAGTCGGCGGCGAGCCCGGAGGCGAGCGCTTGTAAAGCATTGTCCAAAAACGACTTATCGGACTCATGCGAGCGTAAGCCGAGTTCTAGGATCGTTTTGTTTAGAACCGCGAGAGATCCGGCGTTGTCTTTAGAGACGGAAGCCATGATTTAACGATCCGATCGAGTGGTTATGCCTGTCAAAGCGGTAATGTGTCCTAAATGAGACACAATTAAATGTATCATAAAATGGACACAATGGAAGTCGGATGGAATCGATTTTACGTCGTTCGTGTCTGCGGCTCGTTCGGTTTCGCACCCGAGGTCGCTCCGCTACAATCCTGTTTTGCCCCCATTTCGGCTCGAAAATCGTATGGCATCCCGTCGCATTCTCGTTACCGCTGCGCTCCCTTACGCCAACGGTCACATCCATATCGGCCACTTGGTCGAGTACATTCAGACCGACATTTGGGTCCGTTTCCAGCGCCTCATCGGCAATCGGGCCGTGTTCGTCTGTGCCGACGATACGCACGGCACCGCGATCATGCTGCGGGCCCGGCAAGAGAAGCGGAGCGAAGACGCGGTGATCGCCGATATGCGCGAGGCCCACATTAAGGACTTCGCCGGTTTCGACGTCGCGTTCGACAACTACGGCAGCACGCATTGCGACGAGAATCGCGCGCTGTGCGCCGAGTTTTGGAGTGCGTTCCGCAAGTCGGGCCTCGTCGACGAGCGAAACATCGACCAGTTGTACGATCCCATCGAGCAGACGTTTCTTGCCGATCGGTTCGTGAAAGGAAAGTGCCCGAAGTGTAAGTCGCCCGATCAATACGGCGACAACTGCGAGAAGTGCGGCGAGACGTATAGCGCGACGGAGTTGCTCGAGCCGTACAGCGTCTTCAGCGGCGCGAAGCCGGAGCTGCGTCCTTCGACCCATTGGTTCATCCGCACCGAAGACGAACATGCGTTCATCGACGAGTGGACGAAGCGGCCCGACAGTCTGCACAAAGACGTGGCCGATTGGCTCGCCTCGGCGTTTCTTTCCGGTCCGTTGCACGACTGGGACGTCTCGCGGCCGGCGAAATACTTCGGCTTCGAGATACCCGACGCGCCGGGCAACTATTGGTACGTCTGGTTCGATGCCCCGATCGGCTACATCGCGAGCACGGAGCAATGGTGCAAGCAGCAGACTGCGCAAGGAAAGAGTGAGCAGCTCGCCGATTGGTGGAAGAATAAGGATGTTGAGATCCACCACTTCATCGGCAAAGACATCACGCGGTTCCACACGTTGTTTTGGCCGGTGATGCTGAAGACCGCCGGTTATACGTTGCCGCACCGCGTCCATATCCACGGCTTCCTCACCGTCGACGGCGAGAAGATGTCGAAGGCGCGAGGCACGTTTATTCGTGCTGCTGCGTACCTCAATCATCTCGACCCGGCCTGGCTCCGCTACTACTATGCCTCGAAGCTCACGCCGAAGCTCGACAACCTCGACCTAAACCTCGACGAGTTCGTCGCCAAGGTGAATGGCGACTTGGTCGGCAAGATCGTGAACCTTGCGAGCCGCACGGCGCGGTTCGTCGAAACGGTCGGCTTGTCCCCCACGTATCCCGACGACGGCGGCTTGTTCACGGCGGCCGCGGCGGCAGGTGCCGAGATCGCCGAAGCGTATGAAGCGTGCGACTACAATCGCGCGATGCGCACGATCATGGCCTTGGCCGACAAGGCCAACGGCTACGTCAACGAGCAAGCTCCGTGGAAGGCGAAAGACGATCCGGCGCAAACCCGCCGCGTGCAAGACGTTTGCACGGTGTCGCTGAATCTCTATCGTCAGCTCGTCGTGTATTTGGAGCCCGTCTTGCCGCGGCTTGCCGCCGCGACGAGCGAACTATTGAACGATAAGCTCGAGAGCTGGCAACAATCGCAGCAGCCGCTCGTGGGCACGCCGCTCGGCAAATTCAAACATCTCATGAACCGCATCGACCCGAAACAGGTACAAGCCATGATCGAAGAAAGTAAGCACGAAGCCGAAGCCGCGAAAGCCTCGGCCGAACCGAAGACCACGGCCGCCGCTCCGGCTTCGGCCGGCGAAGCGGCCCCGCTGACGGGCAACGTCGTCGCTGCTTCGGCTAGCGACGCCGGATGGAACGACGGGCCGGAATCGCTCGCCGCCGAGCCGCTGGCGGCGACTTGCACGATCGACGACTTCGTGAAGGTCGACTTGCGCGTGGCGCGGATCGTCGCGGCGGAGCATGTGCCCGAGGCGAAGAAGTTGTTGCGACTCACGCTGAGCCTCGGCGGCGACGACAAACGCAACGTCTTCGCAGGCATCAAGAGCGCATACAAGCCGGAAGACCTCGTCGGCCGGCTCGTGATCTGCGTGGCGAACCTGCAACCGCGGCAAATGAAGTTCGGCTTGAGCGAAGGGATGGTCGCGGCGGCCGGCGGCGGCGGGCCGGAAGGAAAAGAAATCTTCCTGCTCTCGCCCGACAGCGGAGCGAAGCCGGGCATGCGCGTGCATTGATGCGCGCAGCGCGTCAGCGGCGGACGAACTTCTGCACGCGGCGGCCGTTGATTTCCGTGACGAAGAGATTCCCTGCGGCGTCGAAGGCGAGCATGTGCGGCATGTCGAATTCACCGGCGGCGCGGCCTTTGCGGCCGAAGCGTTCGACGACTCGGCCTGCTTCGTCGAGACGCAGGACTTCGTTCGCGCGACCATCGGCGACGTAGGTGCGGCCTTCGCGATCGAGTGCGAGCCCGTAGGGTGCGAAGCCGGACCAGACCTCGAGCAGCTTGCCGTCTTCGTCGAAAACCTGGATGCGATCGTTCTCGCGGTCGCCGACGAGCAGCCGACCTTTTCGATCGCGCACGATGGCATGTGGAATACGGAACTCACCGCGCTGCGAGCCGAGCGCGCCCCAAGTATGCAGCAGAGCACCGCTCGGTGAGAACTTCAGCACGCGGCTGTTGCCGTAACCATCGGCGACGTAGAACTCGCCGCGCGAGCCGAACGCCACATCGGTCGGCTTGTTGAATGCGTCGGCGCCGTCGCCGGCTTTCCCGGTGCCGAGCGATAAGAGGAGTTTGCCGTGACCGTCGAACTTCAGCACGCGATGATTCCCGATGTCGGTCAGCCAAACATCGTCGTTTGCGTCGATGCGCAGACCGTGGGCGCTGCCGATCGCACCGTCGCCCCAAGAGCGGACGATTTTTCCTGCGGCATCGCACACGATGACCGGATGCTCGCCGCGGTGGAAAAGAAAGATCTCGCCGCGGCTATCGATCGCCACGGCCGAGCAAGCGCCGAGCGTCCAACCTTCCGGAAGCTGCAAGAAAGGAACCGGCTGCCACGCAGCAGCTTCGGCGGCTCGCGCCGAGCCGACCTCGCAGAACAGCGCTACCGCACACGCAGCGAATATGCCGAGTGCGAAGCGCATCAGCCGGGAAACGGTTCGCATCTCGTTGCTGCCTCAAGGTAAAAAATTTACAGTTCGCTCTCGCTCGGCAAGGCGAACCCACGGCGATATTCGCGCTTCAACAGTGCATCGGCGGCCGAGTTGTCGACGAACTTCTCTTTCGCCGAGTCGATCTTGAGCGCCGTGCCGAGCGTGAGTTGCGTCTTCTCCGCATCGACGCCGTTGTCGCGCAGGTGCTCGAGCATCCGCCCGAACGTCGCGCGCGTTTCCGGGTCGAATTCCTTGCCGCCGAGATACGCTTCGATCTCCTTCGCCGCAACCGCTTGGCCGGTGCGATGCGAGATGTTCGCGACGTGGCAGAGTGCCGTCGATTGGTGTCCTTCGAGAATCTCGGCGTTCAAGTCGGTCGGCTTGCGGCTCCGGACCGCGCGCGTGAAGTTCGCGAAATGGTTCTCCCCTTTCCCTTCGAACTTCCGGACGAGGTTGCCGGCCGGATCGAAGAGAGTCGCATCGGCGATGAAACCTTCGGTGCCGTAGAGGACATAGCCGGATTTGAACTTCTCGCTGAACGGCTTCGACTTGAGCCCACGCACTTCCTGGATGATCGTCGTCGGGCCGTAGCGATGCACGGTCATCTGTGTGTTGGGGGTTTCGCCGGCATCTTCGTAGCCGAGGCGTCCGCCGATGCTCAGCGCGGAGTCGCCGATGCCGTCGAGCTTCAGGAGCCAGCGGCAAATGTCGACCATGTGGATGTTGTTGTTGCCGAGCTCGCCGTTGCCGGTGTCCCACACCCAATGCCAATCGTAGTGCAGCTTCGGCCGCGAGGGCTTCTCTACCAAGGCCGGGCCGAGCCAGAGGTTCATGTCGAGCTTCGGAGGAACTTCGCACGCGCCGCGCGGGCCGATCGAACCGCGTTGCCCGTAGATGATCGTGCGCGCGAGCTTCACGTCGCCGAGCTTCCCGGCTTGCACGTATTCATGCGCCGCTTTCAACGGACCGGAAGAGCGGTTTTGCGTTCCACCTTGGCAGATCCGGTTCAGCTTTCGCGCGGCCTGCACCATGCGTCGCCCTTCGACGACGTTATGGCAAACCGGCTTCTCGACATAGACATCCTTGCCGGCTTGCATCGCCCAGATGGCTCCCAGCGCATGCCAATGATTCGGAGCGGCGATCGAGACCGTATCGACGAGCTTGTCGTCGAAGATGCGGCGCAAGTCTTGCACGACTTGCGGCCGGTAACCCTGCTTTGCTTCGATCGCGGCGGCCAGTTCCTCGGCGAGCGCAAGATCGGGATCGCAAACATAGGCGAGCCGCACGCCCGACTGCCCGCCGAATTCCGCGGCATGCACTTTGCCCCGAATGCGGCAGCCGATCACGGCATGCTGCAACACATCGCTCGGAGAAGTTTTATCCGTCGCCGTTTTCGCGGCGGTCGTCTCGGGTGCGGCTTGCGCGCTCGAAGCGGCCGTGGCGGCAGCTGCGGCGGCAAACAAAGATTCTTCGAAAAAGCGACGGCGCGTGACGTGCGGCATGAATACCTCGAGGCGGGAGAGCAGGGCGGCAGGGAACGTATTCTGACCCATCTTCGCGGCGCGTACCACTCTTTTTCGCCGGCACAGTCGGGCCGGTTGACAATCGAACCGCAGACCGGCACAACGGAAGCAACACGACCGATCCGCTTCCGCTCCGACGGAATTCTCGTCGAGCGGCTTCCGAACAATCTTCCAAGCAACGCCCGAGCCAGCAACGATGAAACAACATACGGCGGTCGTCGTCGGGGCGGGGTTCATCGGGCCGGTGCATGTCGAAGCCTTGCGCCGCGCGGGGGTCCACGTCGCCGGCATCTTGGGCTCATCGCCGGAGAAGTCGCAAGCCGTCGCCGAGCGCTTGGGGTTGCCGCAGGGTTATCGCGACTTCGCCGCCGTGCTTGCCGATCGCGAAGTCGACGTCGTGCATCTCACGACCCCCAATCGCTTCCACTTCGAGCAAGCTTCGGCTGTGCTACGGGCCGGCAAACATGTGTTGTGCGAAAAGCCGTTGGCGATGAACTCGCGCGAGACCGCCGAGCTCGTCGCGCTCGCGCAGCAGAGTGGCCTCGCGGCGGGCGTGGCCTACAACATTCGCTTCTATCCCCTTTGCCACGAAGCGGCGGCCCGCATCTCGGGTCAGGTCGCCGGCAGCGGCACCGGGCGGGTGTTTCATGTGACCGGCAGCTACGTGCAAGACTGGTTGCTCAACGACACCGATTTCAACTGGCGGGTCCTTGCGGCCGACGGCGGCGAACTGCGTGCCGTGGCCGATATCGGCACCCACTGGCTCGACCTCGTGCAGTTCATCTTGCAGCAGAAGGTCGTCGCCGTCTGTGCCGATCTCCATACGGTTCACCCGGTTCGACAAGCCCCGCTCGGCAGCGTCGAAACATTCACCGGCGGCGGACAACCCCCGAGTGCGGTTCGTTCGGTTCCGATCACGACCGACGACTACGGCAGCATCCTGCTCCGCTTTGCCGACGGAGCTCGCGGCGTCGTATCGGTGTCGCAAGTCGCGGCGGGGCGCAAGAATTGTTTGCGCTTCGAGATCGCCTCGGCCGCAGAGTCGCTCGCGTGGGACAGTGAGCGTCCGAACGAACTGTGGATCGGCCGGCGTGATCGACCGAACGAGCTTTTGCTGCGCGATCCCGCGCTGCTGAGCGCCGCGGCGCGAGGCATCACCGATTATCCGGGCGGACACAACGAAGGGTTTCCCGATACGTTTAAGCAACTCTTCAAAGCTTTTTACGGCTACCTCGACGCGGGCGATTTCTCGTTGCCGCCGCCGTTTCCTACGTTCGCCGATGGGCATCACGAAGTCGTGTTGTGCGAGGCGGTGTTGCGCAGTCATCGCGAGCGCCGCTGGGTCGCCTTAGAGGAGATCGAGAAATGAAGCTGGGATTCGTCAGCGCGATTCTGCCGGAGCTCTCGCTGGAAGAAGTCATCGACTTCGCCGCGGCGACGGGCTTCGAGTGTGTCGAGGTGATGTGCTGGCCGCCGGGTAAGGCCGATCGGCGTTACGCCGGCATAACGCACATCGACGTCACCACGCTCGACGCCGCGCGCGCGAAATCGATTCGCGCTCTGTGTGCCGCGAAGCAAGTCGAAATCAGCGCGCTCGGCTATTATCCGAACGTCCTCTCGCCCGACACGGCGGAAGCCGGCCTCACGCGCCGCCATTTGGAGCAAGTGATCCGCGCCGCAGCGACACTGGGCTTGGATCGCGTGAACACGTTCGTCGGCCGCGACTGGACCCGTTCGGTCGAGCAAAACTGGCCGCTGTTTCTCGAGGTGTGGAAGCCGCTCATTCGCTTGGCCGAGGAATGCGGAGTGCGCATCGGCATCGAGAACTGCCCGATGTCGTTCACCGCCGACGAGTGGCCCGGCGGCAAGAACCTCGCCGTGTCGCCGGCGATCTGGCGCCGGATGTTCGCCGATATTCCGAGCCCGATGTTCGGCCTGAACTTCGATCCGTCGCACTTCATCTGGCAGCAGATGGACTACTTGGCGCCGCTCGCCGAGTTCGCCGAGCGATTATTTCACGTCCATGCGAAAGATGTCCGCGTCGATCGCCGCAAGTTGAACGACGTCGGCATCATGGCGACGCCGCTGGAGTATCACAGCCCGAAATTGCCGGGGCTCGGCGACGTTCAGTGGGGGCCGTTCTTCGCGGTGCTTGGCGAAGTCGGCTATCGTGGGCCGGTCTGCATCGAGGTCGAAGACCGAAGCTACGAGCATTCGCTCGCCGCGCGCAAGGCGGCGCTCCGGCAGTCGGCGACCTTCCTGCGCAACTTCATTCCGCAAGGCGGCTTGCCATGAAGCCGCTCTATGCGGGGATCGATCTCGGCGGGACGACGATCGGCGGAATCCTGGCCGACGCTTCCGGCCGGATCGTCGAGCAAGCGAGCATCACCACCGAGTCGCATGCCGGACCGGCGGCGGTGCTCGAGCGGATCGCGCAACTCGTCGAACGAATGATTCACGCCGCGAAGGTTCGAGTTTCGGCGCGCGTCGAAGCGGTCGGCATCGGTTGCCCGGGCCTGGTGGATGTAGCGCACGGCGTGACGAAATTCTTTCCGAATCTTCCCACGCAATGGCGCGACGTGCCGGTCGCCGAGATCCTCGCGAAGCGACTCGACTGTCCGGTCTCGTTACTCAACGATGTTCGCGCGGCCACGCTCGGAGAGCTGACGTTCGGCTATGGGCGGAACGTGAAGACGATGGCCTTCTTCTCGCTCGGCACCGGCGTCGGCGGCGGGCTCGTGATCGACGGCAAGCTCCGGCTCGGTCCGCTCGGCGCTGCCGGTGAGCTTGGGCATCAGACGATCGTGCCCGACGGTCCGCTCTGCGGCTGCGGCAATCGAGGTTGCTTGGAAGCGCTCGCGAGCGGCCCGGCGATCGCGGCCGAGGGAGTGCGCCTGATGCTCGGCGGTCAGGCCCCGAAGCTCTATGAGATGACGGCGGGCAACCCTTCGCTCGTCACGACCCGCACCCTTGCCGAAGCGGCCCAAGCGGGAGACGCCGGCGCGGCCGAAGCGATCTCGCGGGCGACGGAGTATCTCGGCATCGGCATCGCGAACGTCGTTTCGTGTCTGCACCCGCAACTGATCGTCGTCGGCGGCGGAGTGGCCGAAATGGGAGAGCTGCTGTTGGCTCCTTTGCGGCGCATCGTGCGCGAGCGGGTGCGGATGTTCCCGCCCGATGATGTGCGGATCGAGCGCTCGTTGCTGGGCGTCCATGCCGGCGCGCTCGGTGCGGTGGCGCTAGCGCTGCATGGTGCGGAAAACTTATAACGCCTCGTTCTTATTACTGCCGTTCACTTCCGACTTTTATTCCCCTCTCACGGATTCTTCAAGATGGAAATCACCTATCAAGACCTCGCCGGCATGATCGACCATTCGCTATTGCACCCGACGATGACCGATGCCGATCTTGAGGCGGGCTGCGCGGTCGCGGCGAAATACGAAGTCGCTTCGGTGTGCATTAAGCCGTATGCCGTGAAGCGGGCCGTCGAGCTGTTGCGCGGAACGAGCGTGAAAGTCGGCTGCGTGATCGGCTTCCCCCACGGCAGCAGCACGACCGAAGTGAAACGCTTCGAGACCGAAGCGGCTTGCCTCGACGGCGCGGTCGAGATCGATATGGTCATCAATATCGGCAAGGCGCTCGGCGGCGATTGGGACTATGTCGAGCGCGATGTGCGCGCCGTGTGCGACGAAGCTCATCGCCGGGGCGCGAAGGTGAAGGTGATCTTCGAGAACGATTATCTCACCAAAGGTGGCGCGGGCCTTTCGAGCGATGAGTTGAAGATCAAGCTCTGCGAGCTCTGCGACAGGGCCGGAGCCGATTGGGTGAAGACGTCGACCGGCTACGGCTTCGTCAAACAAGCCGACGGCAGCTACAACTACCAAGGGGCGACGGAACACGATCTGGCTTTGATGCGCGCCAACGTTTCCGAACGCGTGCAAGTGAAGGCGGCCGGCGGAGTGCGCGATCTCGACGGTTTGATTCGCGTCCGACAACTCGGCGGCACGCGCTGCGGCGCGACGGCGACGGCCGTAATGCTCGACGAATTTCGCCGTCGTGAAAAAGAAGGAAAGCCGGCTGCCGCCGGCGGCGCGATCGGCAAAGGTGGTTATTAACGACATACGGACGAAGGTTCTGTTAAATCGATTCAAACAAAGAGGTGGAATGATGAACGGCAATCGTCGCGTCTGGTGGTCGCTCGTGTTTGTCGCAACCGGTCTGGTTGCGGCCGCGATCGGGGGTTTTGCCTCGGTGTTGGCGCAGCAGGTTACGAAGGCACCGGCGGCGCCGGCGGTGAAAGGTCGCTTCGAGTTCGAGATCGTCGAGAGTTTCGATTCCAAATATCTCGGAGATACGCCGGGCCACATCGGACGCCACGGCGAGCTCGGCGACTTCCGCCCGCAAGCCGCTTTGGGCGATCCGGTGTTTCGCGGCGAAGAGAAGATCGGCACCGTCAGCAACCTGGTTTGGAGCCGAGGACACGGGAGCCTCGAGATCGAGTTCGATCCGGAGCCGCATGTGCGCATCGCGGTCGGCGAATTGGTGTGGCTGAAGCTCGGAGAAAAGTAAGTAACGTCGTGCGGGTCGTAGCGGTCGTGCGACCTGCGACTCTGCGACATCTGGCTGTGCGGATCGCGGGCTAGATTTGAGATAGGAATCTCTCTCGACCTCTCGCGCTCTTGCCGCCCGCATGTTCCGCTCCGCGACGCACTTTCGTTGGCTCGTAACCTTCTCGGCGATGCTGCTTGCGCACACGCACGCAAGCTCGTCGCTACTGAGTGCGGAGTTGGTTGCGGTAGCCGCACAGATCGAGCTTCGCGACACCAACGGGCAATTGCAAAAGTTCGAGGTCGGCGACGGGAAGCGATGGTTGGTCGTCGTGTTTCTCGGGGTCGAGTGTCCGCTGTCGAAGTTGTATGCCGAGCGGCTGAACGAGCTTGCAGCGGAGTTCGAGCCGCGCGGTGCGCGGTTTCTTGCGGTCGATTCCAATCCGCAAGATAGCCCGGCCGATCTGCGCGCGTTCGTGCGCACGCATTCACTCCGTATCCCGTTAGTGAAGGATTCGGCGCAGCGCGTTGCCGATCGCTTCGGCGCGGTCCGTAATCCGGAGGTGATCGTCGTCGACTCGCCAGGCGCGGTGCGCTATCGCGGCCGGATCGACGACCAATACCAAGTCGGCGTGCATCGTGGTGCGGCCATGTCGGGCGAGTTGCGCAGTGCGCTGGAAGAACTAGTGGCCGGCCGCAGCGTATCCGTGCCGGAGACGAAGAGCGTCGGCTGTTTGATCACGCGCCACGAGCCCGACCAAGCACGCGTCGAGGTGACGTACGCCGACCGGATCGCGCCGCTGTTGCATGCGAAGTGCGTTCGCTGTCATCGCCCGGGCGAAGCGGCGCCGATGTCGCTCGTCGACTACGACGAGGTCGTCGGTTGGGCTGCGATGATCGACGAAGTCGTGGCCGAGGATCGCATGCCGCCGTGGCACGCGGAGCGCGGCGTCGGGCACTTCGCGAACGACGCGAGCTTGACCTCCGAAGAGAAGCAACTGTTGCGACAATGGCTCGCCGCCGGTTGCCCGAAAGGGGATCTTCGCCGGCTCGCGCCGTTGCCGCCGCACGGGGTCGAGGGCTGGTCGATCGGTCGGCCCGATGCGGTCGTTGCGATTCCGCAACCGTTCACGATCCCCGCGACCGGCACGATCGAGTACCAATACTTCGACGTCGATCCGGGCTTCGCGGAAGATCGTTGGGTCGCGGCGGCCGAAGTCCGGCCGAGCAATCGCGCGGTCGTGCATCATTGCAACGTGTTCTTGCGTCCGCCCGGTTCGAGCGACGTCGTCGAACAAGGTTCGCTCGGGTCTTATTGCCTGACGGCGATGGCTGCGGGAACTCCGGCGATGCGCCTGCCCGACGGGATGGCGAAACGCATTCCGGCCGGTTGGCATTTGTTGTTCGTCGTGCATTACACGGCCGTCGGGAGCGAGCAGTTCGATCGGACGAGCCTCGGTTTGAAGTTCCTCGACCCGCGCGAAGTGACGCGCGAAGCGGCGACCCGGCTGATGGTCGACGAGCAGCTTTGCCTTCCGCCGCACACGGCCGATCATCGGGTCGAGCACACGGCCTTGATCGAGCGCGACATGCTCCTCTTGGCGATGTTTCCGCACATGCACTTGCGCGGAAAATCGTTTCGCTACGAGGCGACGTATCCGGACGGCAGCATGGAGACGCTGTTGAACGTGCCGCGATGGGACTTCCAATGGCAGCATCGCTACGAGCTCGCCGAGCCGAAGCGCTTGCCGGCCGGCACGACGCTCCGCTGCATCGCACACTACGACAACTCGTCCGCGAACTCGGCGAACCCCGATCCCGGCGCGACGGTGCGCACCGGTCCGCTGAGCGAAGATGAGATGTTCAACGGCTACTACGATCTTGCGCTTGCCGAAGCGGAGTATCCGACCGCGAGGAAAAACCGGCTGCATTTCGTAACAGTCGGGCTGGTGATTGCGCTGGTGACATTGCGGCGAAACCGCAAGCGAAGCGTGGCTGACGACGCTTAACGCCGAGCACTGTCGTCCGACCGATGAATCGTGTCGCTGAAATGACTGCGCCGCGCAACGATCGTAGGCTTTCGCCGACGTGATTCCGCGGGGAGTTCCGTGGCGTTTTCTCGCGGAATCGCGGGCTTTTCGTCTCGTTCGCCGATTCCGTTTCCCGTTCGGCACGCTACCTGCAAAGGTTCTGTTTCGTTCGACCGCCGACGACGCTCACGGAGCGCTCGCGGGAGCGGAAGACCGGATCGCAAGTTGCAGGAGCTTGTCATGAAACGCATCGTGTTGGGATTGACGTTGTTGTCTTCCTTCGTCGTCGGAGTTCGTCCGGCAGCCGCGCAAGATTATTACCAAGGGGGCTATCCCGTCGGCTATCCGGTTCAACAACAGCAAGGGAATCCGATCTTGAAGAAAGTCTTGATCGGCGGCGCGATCTTCGGCGTCGGCTATCTGGCCGGACGTCTAACCGCTCCGCAGCCGAACTACGGCTACGGCAACTATCCGCCGGTCGGCAATCAGTATCCGCCGAACTTCGGCAACCACGGCCATCACGGCCCACACCACCACGGCGCACCGCAACAAGCGTTCAATCGCCGCTGGTAAGCCGAACGGCGTTTCGATCGCGGCGGCCCTAGAACGTTGTGGAGTGCCGCGCGGCGAAAGCTTATGATGCTGCGAAATCGGCCGCGCTTCGGCCTCGTCGTTCCGACGATGAGAAGTGCGGCCCATCCATGCGGCAGCGACCATGCAACTCAGCAGACTCGTCTCTCTAAGCACGTTCGCCCTCGTGGTAACGAACGTGCTTTTTCTTGCGCCTCGAACCGAAGCCGCCGACGATAAGCCGTCCGGCAAGCGGTCGCCGAACTTCATCATCATCAACATCGATGATCTCGGCTATGCCGACATCGGCCCGTTCGGCGGCAAGGTGCCGACGCCGCATCTCGACCGGATGGCGCGCGAGGGGCTGAAGTTGACCTCGCACTATGCCGCGCCGGTCTGTTCCCCTTCGCGGGCGTCGCTGATGACCGGCTGCTATCCGAAGCGCGTGCTGCCGACGCCGCACGTGCTATTCCCCGTCGCGGCCGTCGGACTGAATCCCGACGAGGTGACGATCGCCGAAGTGCTGAAGAGCGCCGGCTACGACACGGCCTGCATCGGCAAGTGGCATCTCGGCGACCAACCGGAATTTCTGCCGACGCGGCAAGGGTTCGATAGCTACTTCGGCATCCCTTACTCGAACGATATGGGGCTCGCCGCGGAAGGCTCGAAGAGCAACCTCGGCGCGCCGCTGCCGAAAGAGCAGCCGAATGCAAAGACTAATGCCGCGAAAAATACGACCGTCGACGAGACCGGCCTGCGCGGCGACGCCCAGCCGCCGCTGCCGCTATTAGAAAACGAAAAGGTCTTCGCGCGCGTGAGGGCCGCCGAACAAGCGACGTTCACCGGTCGATACACCGAGCGAGCCGTGAAGTTCATAGGTGAGCATCGCGACCGGCCGTTCTTTTTGTATCTGCCGCACGGCGCGATTCACTTCCCGTTCTATCCTGCGCCGGAGTTCGTCGGCCGATCAAAAACAGAGCAGTCGAAATCGACGTTGCACGGCGATTGGATCATGGAGATCGACGCGAGCGTCGGCCGAGTGCTCGATGCGGTTCGCGAAGCCGGCTTGGAAGAGAACACGCTCGTCGTCTTCACGAGCGACAACGGCGGCCCGCAAGCGTCGAGCAACGTGCCGCTGCGCGGCAGCAAAGGCTCGACGCTCGAAGGAGGCATGCGGGTCTGCACGATCGCGTGGTGGCCGAAGCGGATCGCACCCGGCACGAGCAGCGCAGCGATCACGTCGATGATGGATCTGCTGCCGACGTTCGCGGCGCTGGCTGGAACGAAGCCGGCCGCGGAGCGGAAGATCGACGGCGTTGATATTCGCAGCGTGTTGCTGGGGCCGGCGGAAGCCGGCGCGAAGTCGGGCCGCGACGTGTTTCACTACTTCCGCGGACTCACGCTCGAAGCGGTGCGGCGCGGGCCGTGGAAACTGCACCTCGCGAAGCAGGAACTCTATCATCTCGGCGACGACATCGGCGAAGCGAAGAACGTGGCGAGCGCGCAGCCGGAGATCGTGAAGCAACTCAGCGAGTTGGCCGCTGCGATGGACGCCGACCTCGGCGCGACCGGCCTGGGACCGGGCGTGCGCCCGCTCGGACGTGTGACGAACCCTCTGCCGCTGATCGACCACGACGGGAAAATTCGGTCGGGGTTCGAATGAGTCGGGTATCTAGCAATCGTATTAGCCGGCGAATCCCGTCGATCTAGCCAAGTTATTTGCGGAATCTTTGTGCAACTCGTACTACCAGTTGAAATGCGAAGTAGTAAACCAAGAAGCAAAAAGGCCACCCCAGCAGTAACAAGCCGACGATGACGAGCCACTCACTTTTAAGAAGTAATAAAAGTACTTCGAATGTGCCGGCGAGAGGCACCATCAGCACGCCAAAGATTCCGAACAGCCCGAGCATCGCGGCGACCGGATGGAAGGAAACCTTCGGATCATACTTCGAACTTACCGCCGCCGCGTATCCTTTGTAACTGCAATAAAACAGCGACAGTACGAGGAAAACCAACCATTCGAGCGGACCGAATAAGACCATGTCGTCATGGAGCGGCATAAATATGCTATGGAAGTAAGAGTTACGCGATCGTCACTTCCTCGCTTAGGTAAACGTCTTGAATCGCGTGGAGAAGTTTTACTCCTTCTTCGCGCGGGCGTTGAAACGCTTTGCGGCCGGAGATCAGGCCCATGCCGCCGGCGCGTTTGTTGACGACGGCCGTAGCGACCGCTTCGGCGAAGTCGTTCTTCCCTGACGCGCCGCCGCTATTGATCAGGCCTGCTCGGCCCATGTAGCAGTTCGCGACTTGGTAGCGGCAGAGATCGATCGGGTGGTCGCTCGTCAACTCGGTATAGATCTTTTCATCGAGCTTGCCGTAGGCGGAGTTGCCGGTGTTGAGGGCTTTGAAGCCGCCGTTGTTTTCCGGCAGCTTCTGCTTAATGATGTCGGCTTGGATCGTGCAACCGAGATGATTCGCTTGGCCGGTCAGGTCGGCGGCGACGTGGAAATCTTTCTCCTTCGTCTTGAAGGCGTCGTTGCGCATGTAGCACCAGAGCACGGTCGCTAGGCCGAGCTCGTGGGCCATTGCAAAGGCTTGGCTTACTTCCACGATCTGCCGTCCGCTTTCGGCCGAGCCGAAGTAGATGGTCGCGCCGATCGCCGCGGCACCCATGTCGGCCGCTTCGCGAATCGTGCCGAACATGATTTGGTCGAACTTGTTCGGGAAGGTCAGCAGTTCGTTGTGGTTGATCTTCACGAGAAACGGAATCTTATGCGCGTACTTGCGCGCCGTGAAGCCGAGGACGCCGAACGTCGACGCCACGGCATTGCAGCCGCCGTCGATCGCGAGTCGGACGATATTCTCCGGGTCGAAGTAATCCGGGTTGCGCGCGAAGCTCGCGCCGGCCGAATGCTCGACTCCTTGATCGACCGGCAAGATCGAAAGATAGCCGGTGCCGCCGAGTCGGCCGTGCGCGAAGATCCGTTCGAGATTCACCAGCACGCGGTTGCTGCGATCGGACGGCGCGAAGACCCGATCGACGAAGTCATGGCCCGGCAGGTGCAGCCGTGCTTTGTCGATCTTGGGCTTGTCGAATCCGAGCAGGTGTTCCGCTTTGTCGCCGAGTGTTTGTGCGATGCCGGACGTCATGGCTTGGTTCTCCCGATGTCGAAATCGAATCCGAACGGCGCGGCCTAGTTGCGTAGGTGTCGACAGTCTACCCGACTGTTAAGATATGCGACACATATTCGGCACCGATAGCGACGGGAAAAAGAGGAGCAGTGATATGCCGCACGATCTGTTTTCGCGCCGAGATTTTCTCGCCGGCACGGCTGCCTTCGCCGCGGCGTCGCTCGATCTCGGCGCGGTTGCCTCTGCCGCGCGGGGCGCGGAGCCGCAGAAGCCGCTGCGCGTGGCCGCGATCAACTCGGTGTATTATTTCAAGTCGCATGCCTATCACATCGAGGGCCGGATTCTCGACGGCTACAGTCGCGAAGGGGTGCATCATCAACCGCAACTAAAGCTCGCGCGGATCTTCAACGACCAGTATCCCGACAACGACTTGAGCCGCGAGCTGTGCCGGACGCGCGGGATCGAGTTATCTAAGACGATTGCCGAAGCGCTCGGCGGCCCGGGCAAGCTCGATGTCGACGCCGTCTTGCTCATCTGCGAGCACGGCGACTATCCGCAGAACGAGCTTGGGCAACTGCTCTATCCGCGCTATGAGATGTTCGAGCAAATCGTCGACGTGTTTCGCAAGTCGGGCCGGAGCGTGCCCGTGTTTATCGACAAACATTTGTCGTTCGATCATCGCCTAGCGGCGAAGATGGTGGCGGCTTCTCGCGAGCTGAAGTTTCCGTTGATGGCCGGCTCGTCGCTGCCGGTCACTTGGCGCCGGCCTGAGCTCGAACCGGCGCTCGAGACGCCGTTTCGCGAAGGGTTGAGCATCTTCGGATTCGATCCGAAGCGGGTCGAGATTTATCTCTTTCACGCACTCGAAGCGCTGCAATGCATGTGGGAGCGGCGGCGCGGAGGCGAGACCGGGATCGCGAAGGTGCGCTGCTTCCAAGGGCCGGAAGTTTGGAAAGCGGGCGACGAGGGAGTCTGGTCGTGGAAGCTGCTCGAGGCGGCCTTGGCGCGCTGCCCGAGTCGGAACGTCGGGCCGGTGAAGGAGAACGTGAAGGACCCGTCGGCGTTGGTGATCGACTATCGCGACGGCACCCGCGCGACGGTGTTGAACCTCATGGAGCAAGTCTCCGATCTCGCATTCGCGGCGACGGTCGCAGGGCAAGCCGATCCGCTGAGCACTTGGTTCGTGCTCCCCGCGCCGCCGGGAGCGAAGTTCTTCGACCCGCTCACTTGGAACATCGAGCGGTTCTTCGCGACGGGAAAGCCGCCGTATCCGATCGAGCGAACGTTGCTCACCAGCACCGCGCTCGACCTCGGCCTGCAATCGTTACACGCCGGCGGCAAGACGATCGAAAGCGCAGCGCTGGATATACGCTACGCACCGCCGGCCGATAGCGGCTTCTTCCGCGGTCGGTATACGGATGCATGAACGGTGCCGCGAGTGGCATCTCAGTAGACGAAAACATCAGTGCCAAGCCGGCGGCACGAAGTAGTAGGCCGCAACTCCGAGCAACCCGCAGACAGCGAGCGTCGTCGCGAGGCCGCGCTTCCAGTAGAAGGTCATCAGCATCGCCAAGACCGCGATCGCGGCGATGGCGGCATGCAGCGAGCCGAAGTCCGGCAAGAGAAAGCGCGTGCCGTAGAAGCGCGTCGTCGAGACGGAGCCGAAGAGTGTGTGCAACGAGAACCACACGGCAAGGTTCAGAATCACGCCGACCACGGCGGCCGTGATCGTCGACAGGGCCGCGCTCAAGTTCTTGTTGCCGCGGAGTCGCTCGATGTAAGGTGCGCCGAGAAAGATCCAATAGAAGCAGGGCACGAAGGTGACCCAGGTCGTGAGGACGGCGCCGATGATGCCGGCCGTCAACGGAGCGAATGGTTCCGGATGCCTGTAAGCTCCTAAGAACCCGACGAACTCGACGACGATAATCAGCGGCCCGGGAGTGGTCTCCGCCATCCCGAGGCCGTCGAGCATCTCGCCGGGGCGGAGCCAACGGAAGTGCTCGACCGCTTGCTGCGCGACGTACGCCAATACGGAGTATGCACCGCCGAACGTGACCATCGCCGCTTGACTGAAGAACGTCGCTTCATGGTAGAAGACGGAACTCGGCCCGAGCAGCAAGCGCACGGCGACGATCGGTCCGAACCAGAGGGGAAGGCAGATGCCGGAAACGAAGGCCGCGCGGCGCCATGTCGGTGCGGGCACGATCGCGCGATCGGCGATGCGCGCCGGCCCCTGCGAATCGCCGGGGCTCTGCTTGCCGTGTCCTGAGATGACATGAAAGCGGTCGGGTGCGATCCGTCCGCCGAGATAACCGACGATTCCCGCCGCGATGATCACGAGCGGAAACGGAATCTCGAAGAAGAAGATGGCGATGAACGAAAGGGCCGCGATCGCGACCATCGTGCCGTTCTTAAGCACACGCTTGCCGATTCTCAGCACCGCCTCGACGACGATCGCCATGACGGCCGGCTTCAAACCAAAGAACAGAGCTTGCACCAACGGCGTTTGCTGAAAGGTCGCATAGACGATGCTGAGCAGCATAATCGCGAGAAAGCCGGGCAAGATGAAGAGCGTGCCGGCCAGCAATCCGCCGGCCGTGCGATGCATGAGCCAGCCGATGTACGTCGCCAGTTGCTGCGCCTCGGGCCCCGGAAGAAGCATGCAGTAGTTGAGCGCATGCAGAAAACGTTCTTCGCTGATCCACTTCTTCTCGTCGACGAGAATGCGATGCATCACCGCGATCTGCCCGGCCGGTCCGCCGAAGCTCAGCGCGGCAACGCGACACCACGTCGGCAGCGCTTCACGGAGGGAAACCGCTTGCGGTGGGCGCGCTTCGGCCGGTTCCACTTCGATGTCGTTCGTCAAAGAAGCATCCTTCCATCTAGGAGCGCGCTCATGCAGGTGTTCTGATATTCGTCGTGCCGACGAACCAAGCGCGTCGGCGCGATCAGGAATTTATCGGCGCGGTCGATCATGATTCGGGGGGCGAGTTCGTTATGTGGGTAATCCATAGATATCCGCCCGAATTATGCACAAATGTGGTTTTAGGTACATCTCTTGCTCCGTGCGACCTTCCGGTTCGACATTCATTTCATTCAGGAGGTTCACGTCATGTCATTCTTGTTTTCATCGAAACGATCGCGCAGTTTCGCAACGCTAGCAGGCGGCGCGTTGATTGCTTTCGGTTCGGTTTCGTTCGCACAAGTCGTAGAAGATAAGGCGCCGCTACCATCGGCCAAGGTCAAGGAAAGCGACACGGTGAAGGAGACGGTTCCTACGAACCCAGCTCCCACGACAGCGACTCAGAACGCCGCGAACCAAGCGACGAATGCCGCGCAAAACGCCGCCGCGAACGCGAAGGCCGCGGCCGACAACGCAGCCCAGGCAACCGGTCAAGCCGCCGATCGAGCTGCCGATCGCGCGAACAACGCCGCCGGCCGAGCCACGGGTCGAGCCGGCGCTGCGGCGAACAATGCCGCAGGCCGCGCCGCGAACACTGCCGATCGTGCCGCCGATCGCGCGAACAGTGCAGCTAACAATGCCGCTGACCGTGCGAACAACGCCGCCACGCAAGGCACGCGCACGTACTCGAACGCCCCGAACGGCGGCGCCGCCGCTCGCGTCAATGCCGGTGTAAACGCCGGTGTGAACGACGCCGCTGCGAACCCGAACTTCGGTCGGATCGCCACGCAGATCGGATTGAACTGGGCTGCCAATTCGGCCAACGCGCTGACCTTGTCGACGATCGCGCAGAATAGCGTCTTCACCAACGCCGGGTTCTTGCCGGGAGATCAATTCGTGTCGTTCGGCGGCACGCCTATCTCGTCGCAAGCTTCGTTCTATCAAAACCTAGGTTCGGTGCAGGCAGGTCAAAGGGTGCCGGTAGTCGTGCTCCGCAACGGTCAACAACAAACGTTGTACTGGACCCCGGATCAACGCTTCGTGCAGATGCAGCCGACGTTCCGAGAAGTTTCTTACGTCGATGTTCAACCGGCTGCCGTAGGCGGCAACACGCTCGGGATTCGCTTGGATGAAAGCGTGACCGATGCGGCGGTCGTGGCGACCGTGGCCGCCGGAAGTCCGGCCGCGAATGCCGGTGTGCGGCAAGGAGATCAGATCGTCGCGTTGAACGACCAAGAGGTCCATAGCCCGGCACAGTTCGAGTCGGCCGCAGCGCAGTTGCCGGTGAACAGTGCCGCACGAATCTCGGTGGCCCGCACGCTGGATCTACAAATCTCGCCGGTGCAACGAACGAGCGCCGTCGTACCGCAGGGCGGCCCGAGCAACGTGCAGCCGGCCGCTCCGATCGGCGTCGTCGATCCGGCGCGGCCGGTCGGTCCCGTCGGTCCGGTTCGCCGCTTTCGTGCGCGGTAAGGCGGTCATGAAGCAAAGGTGACGAAAGGGCGGAGCGCTTTATGTGCTCCGCCCTTTTCGTTACGCGAAGAACCTAAGCGCGGACTTCATGCACGAGCGGCTTACCCGCAAGTCCGGCGCGAAGATTGTCGACGGAAAGTTCGGCCATGCGACGGCGGGTTTCGAGCGTTGCGCTGCCGAGATGCGGCACGATCGTGACGTTGTCGAGCGCGAGCAACGGATGGCCGCGCGGCAGCGGTTCGGGGTCGGTGACGTCGAGGCCCGCTCCGGCGATGCGGTTCTCCGTGAGCGCTTCTGTCAGCGCGTCGGTATCGACGACCGGTCCGCGAGCGATGTTGATGAGCATCGCGGTCGGCTTCATTTGCGCGAAGGTGCTGCGGTTCATCAGGCCGCGCGTCTCGGCGGTCAGCGGACAGCAGAGCATCACGTAGTCGCTCGTTGCGAGGAGTCGGTCGAGGGTCGCGTACTGAACGCCGAGCGCTGTTTCCACGTCCGGTCGACGAGTCCGGTTGTGATACTGCACCTGCATGTCGAACCCGCGAGCGCGCTGGGCAACTTGCGCGCCGATGCGTCCCATGCCGACGATGCCGAGCGTCGAGGAATGGACTTCGCGGCCGAGCATGTAGCCGGGATCGTAGCGCGTAAACTCCGCCGACCGCGCGTAGCGATCGCCGACGACGATCCGCCGCGCCGCGGCCAAGAGGAGCGCGAAGCCCATGTCGGCCGTGGCGCCGTCGAGAATGCCGGGCGTGTTGCCGACCGGAATCTTCCGCTCGGCCGCGGCGCGAAGATCGATATGATCGACGCCGACGCCGTAGTTGCTCACGACGCGCGCGTTGGGGAAACGATCGAGCAACGCACCGTCGACGCGCGGGTGGCCGTACGTGTAGACGGCTGCGATGTCGTGGCGGACGACCGTGTCGTCGGCGAGCCAGGGCATCCACTCGACTTCACCGGCAAGCATTTCGAGAATGATCGGCGCGAGCGGGCCATCGGCCATCACGCGGGGAAGGCCGGCGCTACTCATGGCGATGTCTTAGCTCCCAAGCAATACACGGCTTGTTCGGTGCGGATGTAGATGCGATCGTCGGCGATCACCGGTGAGGCGACGGTCCGTTCGGCGAAATCATGCGTGCTGAGGATGTCCCATTTGCCGCCGGCTGCGAGTACGTTCAAGCTGCCGCGTTCGCTCAGCAGGTAAACTTTTCCGTCGCCGGCGATCGGCGAGGCCATGTAGTTGCCCGCGCCGGGCAAGCGGCCGGTTTTCAGCAGCTTACCGTTCGCGGCATCGAGGGTCGTAAGAATGCCGCCGTCTTTCACGAGGTAAACCACTTTGCGATACACGAGCGGACTCGGCACGTACGGCAATCCTTTTTGATACTGCCAAACGACTTCCATCTTCTTCACATCGGCCGAAGGTTCGCTCGCGCTCGTCGTCGGGCGGAAGACTTGGATCGAGTTCTTCGCGAGCTCGAACACGCGGGCATATTTTTTCCACTCCCCTTCATCGAGGCCGCGGTCTTGATTCAAGTCGATCCGGAAGAAGCGATCGAGCACTTCGGGATTGCTGACTTCGTCGCGCGCGAGTCGACCGTCGGCGTTCTTGTCCCATTGCTTCGTCGCCGATTCCCACGACTCCATGCCGATCCGCGCGTCGGTGTCGCCGCCGGGAGACCAAGTGGCGACGTACAGCATCTCGCCGTCGATCGCCGGTGTCGTGTTCACGATGCGGGCCATACCGTCCATCGACCAAAGTTGCCGACCGGTTTCGACATCGTACGCCACGAGTTGCAGCGCACCGGCGACGATCAATTGCCGTCGGCCGCCGAGCGTCCAGACGACGGGTGTCGCGTAGCTGCGCGTGAAGCCTTCGCGCGCGGTCTTCCAAATCGTGTCGCCCGTGGCGGGATCGACCGCCAAGAGGAAGCTGTCGCGATCGTGGTCTTCGTTGAGGATGAGCTTGCCGTCGACGAGGATCGGCGAGCTGCCCGAGCCGAACTCATCTTGAAACGGCCCCATCGGCTTCGACCATAAGAGCTTGCCGTCGAGGTCGTAGCAGAGCAGACCGTAGCTGCCGAAGAACGTGAAGACGCGGCGACCATCGCAAGCGGCCGTCGCTGCGGCAGGGCTGCCGGTCGGATGAAAGGTTTCGAGCTCGCGCGCCGGCGCGACTTGTCGCCAGCGCGGCTTGCCCGTGCGACGATCGAGCGCCACGGTCGCAAGCTCTTTATTCTCGAACGTCGTGAGAAAGATCGAGTCGCCGCAGACGCACGGCGTCGAGTGGCCCGGCGCGAGCGGTTGCCGCCAGAGAAGCGTGGAGTCGTCGAACTTCTCGACGAGCGGTTTGCTGTCGGCGGCGACTCCGGCATCGGCGCGGAAGTAAGCCGCGGGTTCGGCCGCTTGCGCGAAGCTTGCGGCAAACAGCACGATGATCCAACACGACGACCGACACGACCACGACGAAGTTGCGATACTCGGCGTTTTCATTTGCGCTGCACTCGGCGGGAAGACGGAAGGTAGGCAGAGCTTATGGTAACCCATCGGCATGGCGGCGTTAAGCTTTGAGTCTCGACGTACTGGAGCGAGCCCTGCCGATAGGGAAGTGTGCAGCAGGAGCGGCTCCGCTAGACTACGGCGAGCCGCGAACGGCAGCGTAGCTGCAGCGCGGGGCGACGTGAACTTATCAACGACGGTTTCAGCGCACGGAGCGAGAGCGGGTTCGAGCTCTCGGCCGTGCGCATCCATCTAACGGAGGACTTGGGCGATGAAGATCAAACGAAACGGCTCGGCGGTTTGGAAGGGTGGACTTAAGGACGGCAAAGGAGCTATCTCGACCGAGAGCGGCGCGCTGAGCGCTTATCCCTATGGTTTCGCCGCACGCTTCGAAGGGGTGAAGGGAACGAATCCCGAAGAGCTGCTCGGCGCGGCGCATGCGGGCTGTTTCACGATGGCCCTCTCGCTCATCTTGGGCGAAGCCAAGCTCACTGCCGACCAGATGGACACCTCGGCCCAAGTGACTTTGGAACAAGTCGAAGGGGGCTTCGCGATCACGGCCGTACATCTCACGCTCAAGGCGAAGATTCCGGGCTGCGATCAAGCCAACTTCGAAAAGCTCACCGGCATGGCGAAGGCCGGCTGTCCGGTATCGAAGTTGTTCAAGACTGAAATTACGCTCGACGCGACGTTGGTGGCCTAGGCTCGCGCGACGTTCCGGAAGCGGCGAGGGCGATGATCTCGTCGATATATGCTTCCGGCAAACCGTGTCGGCGTGCGCCGGTTGTGATTCGCAGCAAGTACTCGTCGCTCGGCCTGCCGATGTTCAACGCATCGGTAGGCCGGACGATGTACGCGACCGCCGCGAGAGTTTGGCCCGCGAGATCGGTCACTTCGATCGGCCTGCGCTCGTAGCCCTGTTCGTAAACATCGAGCTTTGCCAACTCCGCTTCGCTAGAGCGATAGACGACGCCGAGCACGCTCGAGGTTGAATCACTCGGCCCGAGCGCGAGGATATTGGCGTATGCCGGCTCGCCGGGCTTGAGATGTTGGAAGACCAAGCGATAGTGCGCCAAGCGGGCCACACGCGGAGGATGCTCGGCGCGGCCGATCGAACCGACGCGGGCGAGCATCTGATCGGTCAGAAGATTACTGCCGTAGGCGAAGTACCAGGCGTCCATAAAGACCTGCGTCGAGTACGTTACTTCACTTCTTCCGTCACGACCTTGAACGACTGAAGTTGATTGACGCCGAAGGTCGTCGTCATGGCGACATCGGCCGCATCGCGACCGCGAGCCATCAAGACGCGGCCGATGCGCGGCGTATTGTTGCGGGCATCGAAGGCGTACCATTGTCCGCCGAGGAACGCCTCGAACCAAGCGCTGAGATCCATCGGATAGGGTGCGAGAGGAACGCCGATGTCGCCGAGATAGCCCGTGCAGTAGCGGGCCGGGATGTTCAAGCAGCGGCAGAGCGTCACGGCGAGGTGCATGTAGTCGCGACAAACGCCGACGCGCTCGCGATAGGCTTCAAGCGCCGTGCGATTGGGTCGAGCGAGTTGATAGTCGAAACGAATATGCTTGTGCGCGAAGTCGCAAACCGCTTGCACGCGCGGCCAGCCGGCCGGAGTCTGCGAGAACTTGCTCCAAGCGAAGTCCTTCAATTCGCTATCGACTTCGCAATAGCGGCTCCCGAGCAGAAACGGCAGCACTTCGTAGGGCAAGTCCTGCACGTTGACTTGCGGCGCGTTCCACACCTGCAAGTCGGGGAGTCCGCTGTCTTCGACGATGGCGCTATTGCTGAAGCGAACACGGCCTGCCGGCACGACGGTGCGTCCGCAGCGATTGCCGTTGGTATCGAAAAACTGAAAGATCGGAACCGGCGGATCGACCTGGAGGTTCTCATGTTTGCGAATCGTCGGCGCTCGCAATGGATGCAGGCTCAGCATCAACATCATGGCGGTCGGTTCGGGAAACGTGAATTCGATTTCGCACCCGACTCGGATCAGCATGACTTCTCGCGATGTGTTGGATGAAAGATCCGCACGCCTCAGGCTAACACATTGCGTTGCCGCGCGGCGCAACAACGAGTCGGATTGCCGAAACAACCGTCAGCGGATTCCCGCGAGAATGTCGCACGCATAAGGGATGCCCTTACTCAGGCGGAAGCGTGCGCACCGGAATCTCCCACACCTGAACCTCTTCGCGCGACCAATGGGCCTGTCGAAGTTGCAGCACGAGATAGTAGACGGATGCCAGCAAGAGGGTGAACAGAACGGTGAAGCCGATCGGGCCCATGTGGGTTTCGTGCGTTCGGAAAGCAGTGGCGACGTCCGAGATCACCGTGCGCGGGTGCGTGATGAGGTCCCAAGTGTTGAGGCGAATGAAGCGACCGAGATAGACACCGAGCCCGCTGAGGCCGATGGCAAGCGCTGCGACGATGGTGCCCGCACGATGCGAGGTCCGTCGTGCGACGACGGTGTGAACGAGATAAAGCGAAATCGCGGCGAGGAAGAGCCCGCAGAGCGAGAACGAAGTCATCATCAACATGGCGTACCACAGTTCATCGACCCAACCGGGAAGATAACGCCAATCGGTGACGAGATACGGCGCGTTCGGAAAGAAGACGAACCAAGCGAGGAACGAAACTCGAAAGAGCCAGGGTGAGCTTGGGCGGCGTTGATGCGCCGCAACCGCCGCGAGCGCCGCGAAGTACGGCACCCAGGCGAGGAAGAGATTCAAGTGCAGGCGGGGGCCGGTCCAAGGGCCGATGAGTTGCCGCCAAGCGAGGTAGAGCGCCATCGCGACGATGCTGAGCGCCAAGAGCGGAAAAAAGAATCGCGAGCGAAGCCAGTGAGCCATTGCGATCGTCTCGTCGTAAGAATTCGCCGCTGCATCCACTTGCCGCTGCATCCACTTGCCGCGGCGCCGTCGCGCAGGTTGCGAGGCGGAAACCGGCGGACTATTCTCAAACGTTCGGGCTCTCTTGTCTACTCCGCCTGTTTTCGGCCGCCGAATGCATCACGGCCGGCATTCCACGATCGAGATTTCGCTATGCCTTGGGTTCGCCGCTACGTCGTCGTTCGTCTTTTGTGCTCAGCACTGATCGGGTTGCTCGCGGCTTGCGCGAGCGAGAGCGAAGCAGCCGAACAGGCGGCTAAGATGCCGGCCAAGCCGGTTGCCGTAAGCGTCGACGATCCCTTGGCCTATCGATCCACGGCGCTCGGGCTGTTGCAAAAGCATTGCTTCGCGTGCCACGGGCCCGACGTGCAAGAGATGGGTTTGAACTTCGCGAAGTTCGGCGACGTCGCTTCGATTCTCAACGCGCGCGAGACGTGGCGCAAAGTGCGCGAAGCACTCGAAGCCGGCGACATGCCGCCGCAACCGAAAGACTCCGGCTTCACGGCCGACGAGCGGAAGCAACTGCTCGCTTGGATTCACGACCGCGTCGAGACGATCGACCGCCGGAGCCCGATCTATCAAGATCCGGGCCCACCGCTGGTGCGGCAACTCACGCGCGCCGAATACAACAACACGCTCCGCGATCTGCTCGGCTTTCAGTTCGATGCGGCCGGCGCCGCCGGAATTCGCAGCGAAGAAATCGCCGAGGGATATGCGAACCTAGCCGGTGCGCAGGTCATCGATGAAGTGCTGCTCGACAAGTATTTCAAGGGGGCCGAAGAAGTCTTGAAGGCGCTGTTCGAGGAAGCGAATCGCCGAGTGGATCGGCAGAAGATCGTGTTCGCGCGGCCTGCCGAGGGCGTCACCGCCGTGGACGCCGCGCGCAAGGTATTGGAGCGGTTCGTGCGCCGCGCGTATCGTCGGCCGGTCGCAGCGGGCGAGATCGAGCGGCTGTTGTCGATCGTCGATCGAGCGCTGATCGCCGGGGATGAGTACGACGCTGCGATCCGCAAGGCGCTCAAGCCGGTTCTCGTCTCGCCGCACTTCCTGTTTCGCTTAGAGCGAGATCAAGGGGCCGCAGGTTCGCACGAAGCGTATCCGGTGACCGATCACGAACTCGCGGTGCGGCTCTCTTATTTCTTGTGGGCCTCGATGCCGGATGAAGCCCTCTCGGCCTTGGCTGACGCTGGAACTTTGAACAAGCCCGAGGTGCTCGACGCCGAGGTGAAGCGGATGCTGGCCGATCCGAAAGCCGTGGCGCTGACGGAACATTTCGGCATGCAATGGCTGCACATCAACGACCTGCGCCGCGCGCTGCCGAGCCGCAACAGCTTCCCGGCGTTTACGCAAACGCTCAAGCAAGCGATGGAGCAGGAGATGCGCGTGTTCTTCGACACGCTACGGAGCGAAGATCGGAGCATCTTAGACTTGCTCGATTCCGACTACACCTACGTCAACGAAGAGCTGGCGAAACATTACGTCCTTGCCGGCGTCACCGGCCCGAAGATGCAACTGGTGAAGCTCCGGCCGAGCGATCATCGAGGCGGGCTCTTGGGCATGGGAGGCGTGTTGGCGATGACGTCGCACACCGACCGCACGAAGCCGACGGCCCGCGGAAAGTGGGTCTTGGAGGTCGTGCTCGGCACTCCGCCATCGCCGCCGCCGGCGAACGTGAGCAACTTCAAGCCGGCGGTGAAGGGGAAGCCCGAGCCGAAAAACTTTCGCGACAAGCTCGCCGCGCATGCCGCCGATGCGACCTGCGCCGCGTGTCATAAGAAGATCGATCCGCTCGGCTTCGCGCTGGAGAACTACGACGCGATCGGCATGTGGCGCGACCAAGTCGGCGGCGCGCCGGTCGACAATGCCGGTCAGCTTACCGGCGGCGCGGAATTCCGCGGCGTCGACGGATTGAAGAAGATTTTGCGCACGCGGCAAAGTCAGTTCGTCCGCAATTTCGTAGTGCAACTCATGGTGTATGCACTCGGGCGAAACAGCGAATACCACGACGAGCTTGCCATCGCCGAACTGAGCGAAACCTTAGAGCGGGAAAAGTACCGTTTTTCCGCTCTCGTGCGGGGGATCGTCGGCAGCCGGCAGTTTCAATATCGGCAAAATTCGGATGGCGCGGCCGCGGCCGGCAAGTAAGCGGTTCGTAACTGGTTCGTAATCGCGGCGAAAGCTCTTCCCAGGGGCGGGAATTGGGAATAATGTAAGAGCTTCCCGCCTGTTTCGTCCGATAGGACGGCAAGGGGTCGTGAGCGACCCGCCTGCCTCGGCTTTGCCTACCCGCAGTTGCCTACCTTAAGTTCGGCCCGCCTCTCTGCTGGAGTTCTGCATGTCTCGATCCGATTCCGGACTCTCGCGTCGAACTTTTTTGCGCGGGGCCGGAGCGTGCGTGGCGTTGCCGTATTTGGAATCGCTCGCCGGTGCGGCAGCGGGCGCGAAGCCGGGCTCGACGAAAGCCGCGAAGCCGCCGCTGCGGATGGGCATCTTCACGGTCACCGGCGGGACGGTGCGCGAGTCGTGGGTGCCGACGGAAACCGGCGCGCTCGCCAAGCTCCCTTCGATTCTCCGCGCGCTCGAGCCGCATAAGAGCGAACTGCTCGTCCTCTCGAACCTCTCGCAGTCGGGCCGTTCGGAAGGGTTGAACGCACATCAACATTGCGCCTATATGCACCTTACCGGTGCCGACAAGGTGAGCTCGATTCACGGCAAGCCGACGACGAGCGTCGTGACCGCGGACAAGCAAACGCGCGTCGCCGAGTCGATCGACCAGCGGGCCGCGCGCTTGATGAAAGACAAAGCGCTGCTCTCGTCGATGGAGATCGGCTACACCGAAGGAGAGACGCAGTATTCCTACCGCGCCAACGGCAGCAGCGTGCCGTTTGAGAAAGACCCGCGGCAAGTCTTCGAGCGGATGTTCAAAGGGCGGACGCCGGTCGCGCCGAATTGGGCGCGCCGTATGGCGGCTCTCGAGCAGCCGAAGTCGAGCGTGAAGGCCGCCGATTCGTACGACAAGCAAGTCGTCGACTTAGTGTTGGACGACGCTCGCCGCTTGAACAAGAACCTCGGCGCCGCCGACAAGCACAAGCTCGGCGACTACCTCGCCGCGATCGACTCGATCGAGCAGCGAATCGCGCACATCCAAAACCGGATCGCACTCGAAGCGCTCGACATTCCGGATCCGGGCCCGTCGCGCGTGGAGATCCCGCAAGGGATGCCGGCTGATGCGAAAGCCGCGAATCGTTTGATTCAGTTGGTCGGCCGCAACCCGGCTGTCCACGGCGAATACATCAAGATGATGGGCGACTTGATGGTCTTGGCGTTCCAGACCGATACGACCCGCGTCTGCACGGTCGGCGCGGGAAGCGACGGCGCATTGTTCCCCGGCGTCGTCACGGTCGGCTACGAATACCACATGCACACGCTCGAGCATCAAGGCAACGCGTCGCGCGTCGAAGACGCCGATCCGGTGAGCCGCGAGGGTTGCCGACAAGTCCATGCGTGGTACACGGAGTTGTTCGCGCATGTCGTCGAGAAGATGCGCAACATCGACGAAGGAGGCTCGAGCCTGCTGGATAATTCGATGCTGCTCTACACGTCGTACATGGCCGACGGCGGACACGGCACCAAGGACTATCCGGTGCTGCTCGCGGGCCGCGCAGGGGGAGCCTTGCGAACCGGTCGGCATATCCAATATCAGAAGGAAACGCCGGTCGCGAACTTGTACGCCGAGATGCTGGCCCGCATGGGGGACACGAGCGGCGAGTTCGGCAACAGCAAGACCTCGACGAAGATGGCTTACGACGGCCTCTTGCCGGATCTGGTTTAAGACCGCGCGGCGTTCTCTTCTTCGCGACCCGATTCAAGATCGATACGAGCATGGCGGACGCGACTCCACTTTCCGGCCCGGTGTTTACGGCGGTCGGTGAAAACGGCTTGCGCATCTTTTCGCGCGATGGGCGCACGTGGGACCATTCGCAAAGCGGCCGCGAGGGAGAAGTGTTTTCGACGGCCTGTTTCGGCGGCGGCAAGTGCGTCGTCGGCGGGCGCTTCGGCGGTGAGAACATCTTCGCGGCGTCCACCGACGGTGCCCAGTGGCAGCCGGCGAAGCACAACGCGCAGTACGCCAACTACATCTCGTGCCTCGTCTACTTTCGCAACAAGTTCATCGCCAGCGGCGCCAACTTCGTGATCCCGTCGGACGATGGCATCACCTGGTTGAAGGAACACAAGATCGCGGAGTACAAGGTTTCCTACGGCCTCGGCGGCGTGCTGCGCCGGTTCGCGATCGGCGAAGTCGAGAAAGGGGAGACCGTGATCGTCGGCGTCGGCGACTTCGCGCGGTGCTCCGTCTCGCGCGACGGGCTCGAATGGAAGAACGCTCCGAATCCGAAAGCGGTCAATACGCTGATCGACGTCGCTTACGGCAACGGCTGCTTCGTCGGCGGCGGCATGCACGGCTTGCGGATGCGCAGCGTCGACGGGCTCGCGTGGACCGACCGAGTCGTCGGCGAAGAAGGGGAGCATCTCAACGCCGTCGTTTGGGACGGGAAACAGTTTGTCGGGATCGGCCAAGGGGCGACCTACTTCTCGCCCGACGGCCTTGCGTGGAAACGGGTGCCGAATACGAACGCTCCGACCACGGCGGCTTTCGGCGGCGGCGTTTACGTCGGTGCGTTGTGGCCGGGCCGGATCATGCGCTCGACCGACGCCGTGCGGTGGGAAGAAGTCGTGCGCCTGTCGGACCATGTGCTCGCGCTGGCGTTCGGCTCGCTCGGTCCGTCCAAGTAGCAGGCACGTTCCACGTGCCGTCCGCCACACCGGATGTCGAAGCGCCGAAACGGATCGAGCTGCTCGCCGAGAGTGTGGCGCGGTGCGGCATGCGCTGCCATGAAGCAAGCGGCTACGGCACGTGGAACGTGCCTGCTACTTTGGCGTGCCGGCTACTTCGCGCACGACGCGGAAGCCGGTGTAGCTGAACGCGTCGCCGGCTTCGGCGAACGAGCGGGTCGCCGAGCGGCAACTGATCGGGCTCACGTACCACGAGCCGCCGCGCACGCTGCGCCAATCGCCGTACTGATGCTGCGGCGTCGTGTCCGGTCCTTGCGGATCGACGACGAAGACCGGCTGCTTCATGCGCCGCAGCTCTTGCAAGTCTTTTTGTCGCGCCGCGTAGAGCCGATCTTGATACCGGTCGCGGCACCATTCCCAAACGTTGCCGTGCGTGTCGTAGAGCCCGAAGGGGTTAGGTTTGAACTTGCCGACGGGGGCCGTGAACGTGACGCCGTCCCCTTCTTCGGGCTTAAGGCGATCGGCCCTTTGGCGAGCGACGATGCCGGGGACTTCCTTTTCGAGAGCGCCGTCGCCGAGGTTGCCGTGGGCGTAGAGTAGGTTCGGGTCGTCGCCGCAGGAGTAGACGGTCGTCGTGCCGCCGCGGCAAGCGTATTCCCATTCCGCTTCGGTCGGCAGCCGATAGGATGCTCCTTCGCTCTTCGAGAGCCAAGCGCAAAACGCGTTCGCGTCGTTCCAACTCACGCAGACGACCGGATGCTCGTCGGTTTGCTCGAAGCCGGGGTTCTTCCACGACGCTTGCGGGTCGAGCGCGAAGCGATCGGGCTCGAGCTTCGCTTGCGGATGCAGCGTGAACGCTCCGCGGCCCGTTCGTTCGGCATCGGTCTTGTAGCCGGTCGCCGTGACGAATGCGCGGAACCGGCCGACCGTGACTTCGTGCGCGGCGATCGCGAACGGCTTCGTCAGCCGCGTCGGCAGAGCAGGGCGGTCGTCTTCGAAACCTTGGCCGACTTGAATGCTCGTCGGATGATTCAGGCTGACCTTGTTGTAGCTCTCTTCTCCCATCACGAAATCGGCGGCGGGTAGCTCGACGAGTTGCATGCCGAGGGAGTTGACGCTGGTCGGCAGGGGAACTTTCGGCGATGGTTCTGCGGCGGCCGCGAAACCGCAAGCGAATAACGATGCGACATAGATGCTTAAGCACTGCTTGAGGAATCGCAACAACACTTTCTTACGCACCGATCAGCTCCTTGATCGGGCCGGTGCTGTCTTGGAACTGCCCGACGACGGGAACTTGGATCCGATCGAGCATCGTGTGCCACACGGAAGCGAGCGGCGCGTTCTTCAACTTCAAATGTCCTTGATGCGTCATTCCTAGGCCTCGCCCGCCGGAGACGATCGTCGGAAGCTGGTCTTTGCTGTGGCCCATTCCCATGCCGCTCGAAAGACCGAGTACGGTGTGGTCGAGCAACGTGCCGTCTCCTTCCTTCACCGATTTCAGTCGGTTCAAGAAGTAGGCCCAATGCTGCATGTAGATCGTGTCGACCTTGGCGAGCTCTTCGAGGTTTTGCGGATCGTTGCCGTGGTGCGTCAACGAGTGATAATCTTTCGAGACGCCGAACTCGGGATACACGCCGCCGGCGAGCTCCTTGCGCACGACGTACGACACGATGCGCGACGAATCCGTTTGAAACGCGAGCGCGATCAGGTCGTACATGAGCTTGGCGTAGTCGTCGTAGAGGAAGTCGCCGTTTCCTTCCGGCTTGATCGATTTGCCGAAGTCGCCCATGCCGGCGGTGTCGGGAGCCGGCTTCGATTTATCCGACCAGGAGATGCGCCGTTCGAGTTGCTTCTCCAATTCGCGGATCGAGTTGAAGTATTGTTCGAGCTGTTGCTTATCGGCCGAGCCGACGCGCAAGTTCAACTGCTTCGCGTCTTCTTGCACGAGATCTAAGATGCTGCCGCGACGACGGAACTCGTGCTTGCGCTGTTCGTGTTCGGCGGCGTTGTCGGGCCGGAACAAGCGATTGAACAACACGTGCGGATCGTTTTCCGCGGCCAAGGGAACTCCTTGCTCGTTCCACGAAATCGTCGCCAGCGCTTGGCTGCCGAAGGCGGTGCCGCGTTCGACCGAGAGTTGCAACGAGGCGTAGCGGGTATCGCGTCCGATCGCCGCCGCGGCGACCTGATCCGGCGAGACTCGCTGTTTCTCCCCTTTGGCGATCGCGGTCGAGAAGGGATACGCACCGTCGTGACCGCCTCCTTTGCCGAGCATCGTCCCGGAGAGGATCGTGAATTCGTTTCGCAACGACTCCAGCGGCTTCAAGATGCGAGTCATCTTGTAGTCGCGCCCGAAGTCTTCCGGGAAGAGTTGCCAGGTGTTCATGCCGGTGCCGAAGTAGAACATCCCCATGCGGGCCGGCGTGTTCGGCATCGCCGAGGCCAATACGCCCGACGGCATCATCGCTTCGAGATAGGGCAAGCCGAGCATCGCTCCTGCACCGCGCAAGAAAGCTTTTCGAGACATGCGGAACGGTTTGGCTGCTGACATATGCGGGCGACTCCTGAAAGGAGAGATATCCGTCGGTCGTTGTTTCTTCGAGGCCGTAATTCTTGAAGCCGGGTGTTATTTCTTGAGAAACGCATCGCTCGTCGCGATCGCTTTCATGAGGCTGCGCAGCGTGTAGTCGGCCGCCGCCATTTTCGTCGTCAGGGCGTCGATCGTCGGGCGATCGGCCGCTTCGATCGGTCGGCCGAGGGCGTAGGTCGCCAGCTTTTCGGCGAGCCCTTGCGCGAAGCGGTCCTTCTGCTCGACGAGCAATTGCTTGAACCGTTCGGGTCCGTCGAAGTCTTTGCCGTTCGGCAGCCGGCCGCTCGCGTCGATCGCGGGAACATTGCGGTCGCGGAATCCTTCGCCGTTTTGCTTCGTGCGCCAAGCGCCGACGGCGTCGTAGTTTTCCAAGGCGAGGCCGTACGGGTCGATCGTGCGATGGCACGAGGCGCAGCTTTCGATCTGCTGATGTTGCAGCAGTCGCTCGCGCACCGTGAGGTTCTTTCCTTGGATGTTCGGCTCGATCTCGCCGACGTTCGGCGGCGGCGGATCGGGGGGATCGTTGAACAAGACTTCGCGCACATACACGCCGCGCCGAACCGGCTTCGTGCGGGTGCCGTCGGAGCCGCGGAGCATCACGCCCGCCTGACCGAGCAAGCCGCCGCGATGCAGTTCGGCCGGCAGCTTCACGCGCCGAAACTCCTCACCCTTTACGTTTTCAATGCCGTAAAACTTCGCGAGCCGATCGTTGACGATCGTCCAGTCGGAGTCGAGAAAGTTCAGCGTGCTTAAGTCGTGGTGGAGGATTTCTTCGAAGAATCTCAACGTTTCCTGCACCATCGCGCGGCCGAGTTTCGCATCGTAGTTCGGATACAGGCGCGGGTCGGGAGTGAAGTTGCAATACTCATCGGTTCGGAGCCATTGCGTGGCGAAGCCCTCGACCAAGGCCCGCGATTTCGGATCGGCCAGCAGCCGATCGACTTGCGCTTCCAACACGGCTGGGCTTTTCAATTTCCCACGCTGCGCGAGATCGAACAGCGTACGGTCGGGCATGCTCGACCAGAGGAAATACGACAGCCGCGACGCGATTTCATAGTCGGTTAGGTTGCGCGGTTTTTCGTCGGCCGGTTCGACGAGATAGAGAAACTTCGGCGACGTCAGCACGGCGATCAAGCCCGCCCGCACGGCATCTTCATAGCGCATGCCCGCGTCGAGCTCTTGCTGAATCAGCTTCACGATCGGCTCGACTTCCTCCGGGCGAATCGGCCGGCGCCAAGCGCGCGGCATGAACTGCTCGAACATCGCGCGGGCATACGCGAGGTCGCGCGGCGCATCTTCGGCTTTGAAAAAGAGTGCCTTGTGGCTTTTCGGAGGCCATTGCTCGTAGATCGGTCCTTCGAGCTCGATCCAATCGAGGTAGAGCTTCGGCAGCTTCGAGCGATCGAGCACGTCGGGGTTCGGGCGACCCCCCGAGATCAAACCTTCGGCGGACATACGCCCGCGCAAGCGCAGGAGCTCGGCTTGTTCGTTCTTTTTACCGGCTTCGTCGATCGCCTTTTCCATCTGCCCGTAAGCATGGTTGTAGATGAACAACCGCGTGCCGTTGAGCATCGAAACCTGGAGCTCGTTGCCGCCGGGTTCGAGTAGCGGCGCAAGAATCTCGAACGTCTGCGGTTGCTCGGGCGGCGCCGTCACGTCGGTCTCGAGCAACACTTCGTCGCCGCGGACCAAGCGAATCCGAATCGGCTCTTTGCGGTCGCCCGGAAAGGCCGCCGCGCGCAAGCGAATGGCGTACATCCCTTTCGTCGGGATCATCGTGCGCGTCTTCGGGTAAATGAACTCGCCGAACGAGCGGGCGCCGCCGTCGATCAGGGCGGCATCGTGTTCGCGGCAAGCGAAACTAGCGCTGGCACAGAGGTAGTTGATCGCTCCGTTCTTCGCCGTGTCTTCGAACTCGAAACGCTTCTTATGCGTTGCCACGGTCGGCGGACCATCGACGATCGCCTGACCTGCGATGCGGGCGGCGACCTCGAAGTATTTTTCCAAGAGCGAAGGATCGAGCATCAGCGCGGCACCGACTTTATCGAAGCCTTCGGCCGTGCCGTCGGGCGGGAGAAACTCCAACGGACTTTCGCCCGGCAGGAAGTTCAGATCGAGCAAGTCGCGGATCGTGTTGGCGTATTCGGTGCGGTTCATGCGCCGCAGCACGACGCGGCCTCCATGCGACAACGATTGCCGCGCGGCATGCCTTAGCTCCGCCGCCAGCCACACCGCGACGGCCCGCGATTGATGCGCCTCGGGACGGGGCTCCTTCTCCGGCGGCATCTCGCCGACGTTGATTCGGTCCATCACTTCGATCCAATGCCGGGCCGATTCCGAGGCGCCGAAGTTCACGGCCAGCGTGTCGAGCCGGAGCTTCCCTTCTTGCTTCTCCGGGCCGTGACAACGAAGGCAGTGTTGCGCCAGGTACGGACGGATGAGCGTTTCCAAGCTCGCGGCATCGTGCAGCGTCGGTGCCTGTGTCGGAGTCGCAGTCGACGCCGACTTCGGCTCGGCCGGTGCTTCGGCCGCGGGAATCGACGGCGAGAAGGTCGTCGCCGCAGCGATCGCGAGGCCGATGCAACCGATGTAGCCGAGAGTTTGAATTCGAGTCATCACAGGGAATCGAGCGGCGGGAAAAGCGACCGAAGGTCGAAGGAGGGAAGCGTGTGCGGTGGAACTATTTTAACAGCCCACGGCGGCTTCGGCTCTAGCGCCGAGTGTATTTACTTCGTGGCGCAGGCCGGCGGAAAACCGTGAATTCAAGCCGCTTTGGCGGGAACCAGGATGAATCCGAGTCCCATCACGGCGAGGCCGACGATCACGCTGAGCGCGACGTAGCAGCCCGCGACGGCCCATTCGTTGCGCCGCAACAGAAACATCGTTTCCAGGCCGAAAGCGGAGAAGGTGGTGAAGCCGCCGGCGACTCCGGTGAACAAGAGTAGTCGCGATTCCGGCGAAATCACTTCGTGCTTCTCACTCAGCGCGGCCAGAACGCCGACCACGAAACAGCCGACGACGTTGACGATAAACGTCGCCAACGGAAAACGCCAATCGACGGTGTGGTGCAACACGAGGCCCGACAGCTTGTAGCGCGCTACCGAACCGAGCGCTCCACCGAGGGCAACCAAGATGGTCGAGTACATCAAGCTCTCGCTGTTGATCGTGAAGGCGCGGCGGCATTGCCGGCAGAGAAGAAACAGCAGGCAAAGATTACGCACAACGGACAGTAGGATTATCCCTCAAGGTCGCTCCTGCGGCGAGGGTTCGTTCGCGTACGATTGCGCTGATTCTAATAATCGGCTTCTCTAGATACCCCCGATAAGCCATGTAACGGACGCTACTACCCTTTCGTCTGTTACGGCAGAAGCGACCCGTAATCGCAGCATTGCCGGCACGATACGCACAACCGCGCGCAGGATGCGCGCCCCGACCTACCCAATTTTCATAGGTGGAGCACATGGTTCTACGAAACGGATTTCTTCGGACGACGACGCGCCGCTGGTTCAGCGCCGCGCTGTTGAGCATCGCCAGTTGCGGTGCCGCAGCCCCTCTCGCTGCGCAACAACCCGCGATTCCGCAACCTCCTCCGGTTTATGAAACGACCGGAGAGTATGCGGCGGTTCCGCATCCGACCGTGTCGCCCGACACGTCGGCCGTGTTGGCCTCGAACAACGTCAACACCAACGCGAACAACAACGCCGCGCTGGAGTATCGCCTGCGCGAGCTCGAAGAACGGTACGCCGAACAAACCATGAAGTTCGCGAGCCTCGCCGAAGAGGTGAAGGCTGCCGAAAAGAAAGATGCTCCGAAGGGCTCCGTCGTCGGCAGCGACTTGAAGATGAGCGGCACCTGGAAAGATGGCGCCGCACTCGAAACGGCCGACAAAGCGTTCAAGATGAAATGGCGCGGCCGGACCCAGTTCGACGTGTCGGGCTTCTCCGACAGTTCGAACCCTTACTTCCAAGGTCTCGGGGGTAACCAAGGGGATACGGCCGCCGACTTCCGCCGCTTACGTCTCGGCACCGAAGGAACGTTGTACGAACAATTCGACTTCGCCGTCGAGTTGGACTTCATTAACTCCTTCAACTCCAACGCCGCAGGGAACGCCCAGGCGAACAATAACGGCTTAAAGAACGCCTTCGATCGCCAATACTTCGGCATTCCGGCTCCGACCGACGTCTGGATCGGCATGCACGAGATTCCGTACATCGGCAACATGCGCGTCGGTAACATCAAGCCGCCGAACGGACTTGAGCACGCCAACAGCAGCCGCTTCTTAGACTTCATGGAACGCTCGTTAAGCCAAGACGCTTTCACCGGCCGATTCAACAACGGCTTCGAGCCGGGCGTGTTGATCTACGATTGGAACGAAGAGCAGACCATGACCTGGGCCAACTCCGTGACGGCGAACAGCAATAACGTGTTCGCCTACGAAGCCGGCGGGCCGGACCTCGTCAGCCGCGTGACCTGGACGCCGATCTACGACGAAGAATCGCACGGCCGGTACTTGCTCCACTTGGGCATCAGCGCCACCGACCGCCGCACGGTCGACGGTCAATCGCGGCTTCGTTCCCGCGGTTCGCTCCGCAACGGTATCTCGCAAACGTGGTCGAACGTCGCCGATACGGCGATCTTCTACTCGACCACCGAGCAGTTGCTCGTTCCGGAAATCGCCGCCGTCTACGGTCCGTGGCACTTCCAAGCGGAATACTTCGGCCAATGGAATCAGAACACGCGCTTGCAACAGGCCACCAATCCGCCGGGAACGGCTCCTGGATTCGTGAACCCGGGTGCGAACCTCGGCACCTCCTATTTCAACGGCTACTACGGTCAGGTTTCCTACTTCCTCACCGGCGAACATCGTGAGTACGAACGGAAGGCCGGTGCCTTCGGCCGCGTGGTGCCTTACGAAAACTTCCACTTCATCAAGTCCGGTCAAGGACGTCATTGCAACATCCTGACCCGTGGTGCGTGGCAAGTTCTCTATCGCTACAACGTGCTCGACTTGGATGCCCAGCAATTGCACACGGCCGCCACCCCGAACGGCGGCGGTACCGTGGTCGATCACACGATCGGCCTGAACCACTTCATCAACCCCAACATGAAGATTCAGTACAACCTCTTGTACTCGGATCGTACGTTGTTCAACACGGGCGGCCCGGGACAGAACCCGAACGCACCGGTTCCGACGAACCTCCCGGGTCAAATCGGTGGCTCGGCCTTCGGAGCAGGCGTTCGCTTCGCGATCGACTTCTAACGCATGACCTCTCAGGTGTCGGCACCGTGGTCTCCGCCGACCACGGTGCCGACGCCGATCGTCCGGTTCGGACAATGCTCTCATTCGCTCAACTACAAGGAATAGGAACATGAAATACGCTACGATTCTTTCGCTCGCCGTCGCGCTCTTGGGCCTCGTCGCCCAGGCCGAGGCCGGGCACGGTTGCAACTCTTGCGGTTGCAACAACCAAGGCCGTAAGGTCTGCAAGTTGGTTCCGCACGTCACGAAGACGACGAAGTTCGAATACTCCTGTAAGGTGGAAGATATCTGCCTCAACGGCCGTTCGAAATGCGTCGGCACCCAACAGGTGCGCGATTGCGACGGCTGCGTGCATTGCGAAAAGGTAATGCAACCGACCTGCTGCAAAGTGAAGTGCATCACGAAGCTCGTGAAGACCCCGGTCGTGACGGAGAAACACGGTTGGAAGTGCGTCGTCGTGCAAGTGTGCGGCGGTTGCCGTCAATGTGCCGAAGCGCGTGAAGCCACGGAAGTCGAAACGCAACTCGCGATCGCCGAAGCGACCAAGCAAGGGATCCTCGCGGTCGGCCACGAAGAGCCGATCACCGTGATCATTCCCGATGAAGTCGCCGCGAACGAAGTCGCCGCGCCGATCGTCGAAGTCTCCGACGTCAAGAAGTCGAACAACCTCTTCACGAAACTCTTCGGCAAATAGTCCGCTCGTGAAAGCCGATCCGTACGTGTGCATGCGTCCGGGCATAAGGGCCGGAAAACACTAAGACCCTGGAGCGATGAAAGTCGCTCCAGGGTTTTTTTATCGACCGTAAATCTCGATCTCGCGCAGCACGATCTGCTGTAGGCCCGTCTGGCCTCCGGCTTCTCCGACGTCGCCGGTCGCGCCGCCGCCGTGCGTCGTTTGATGCACGAGCAGCCGGACCTTCGAAGCGGTGACCGGCTCGAAGCGGTGCTCGAACACCCAACGATCGCTGAAGAACGAATCGGTCGTGGTCCGTGTTTGAGGCGAGAAGACGCGCAGCGTTTGGGTCGGTTCCTTGATGCGCTCGATCGTGACCCAACTTCCCTCGCGCTCGACTTGCAATTCGTAATCGACGAGCGTGCTCTGATTTTGCCACGGCGGAGCGGCGAACACGACGACCCGCGAGATCTTCTGCGCCGTCGGCAGCGCGAGTTCCACGGTCGCCGGCCACTGGGCGACGTTGCTCATCCAGGGATGATCTTCGCGCTGCAACGTGCGATACCAGTTTTCATATTCGCCGTTCACGAGCTTGCCGATGTCGTTGGGAGTTCGCTTCTCGGCCGGCGTGTCGGGCTTGTCCGAGGGATGTTCGCTACTGCCCGACGCCGCAACCTTCACTCCCTCGGCGCGAGCCAGATTCACGCCCCAATCATAAGGCTCGACTTCGACCTCTTGCCCCTTCGCAATGCGGACATAGACCGGCAACTCGCCGACCGGCACTTCGGCCCGACCGTCGACGACGGCCACATCGGTCTCGACCCCGAATGCCGATGACACGCGCAACTGCTTCGGCAGGTCGGCACTCGCCGTTTTCACTTTCAACACGACGCGCCCATCGGTGCTGCCGGCCGCTTGGAACACGGCGACTCGTTTGCCGCTACTCGCATCGCCGGCGAACAAGCTGCCGATGTACTGCCGATTGCCGTTCGGGCCCAGATCCAGAGCCCGCTCGAACTTCGTGCCGAACAATTCTTCCGACCAGACGCGCATCAACGGTGCGGCGGGGTTCAAGCTGCCGTCGCCGTTTTCCCACCAGGTCGGAAAGTCCCAGAAGCCGTGGCTCCGATCGTACCAAAGATGATTGTGTTCTTTGGGAAGGCCGAATTGCTCGTACACCATCATCTCGAGCATCGTCCACCGACCTTGCAGCCGCGGCTGATAGGCACCGTAGATGCACGCGAAGTAGCCTTGTTCCGTTTGCCACTTCTCAAGCTTGTCGGCATCGTAGCGCGCGAGGAGTTCGTTGAGCTCGTTGAGCGTGCGCCGCGCTAAGAACAGATCGCCGTTGACGCAGTTGTAGGCGTGAAAAGAAAATCCATCGAGATACTTCGCGCCGCCGGCTTTCAGAAAACCTTCGATCCAACCGAACTGCGTGATGTTGTAACTCACCGTGCCGGGCCCGATGACCTTGAGCTTCGGGCTCACTTCTTTGATCGTCTTATAGAACGGCTTCAACTCTTTTTCGAGGAAGTCGGTCGGGCTCGCGCCGAAGTTCGGCTCGTTGCGAGGCTCCCAGTATTCGACCGCATCCTTGAAATGCTCGACGATCTTGCGTACGCCGTCGAGGTTCTTCGTGCCGCCGCCGAACGCGATCATCAGCGGACGCGGACGCACCGGATCGCGGTTCATGTACAACGCTTGGTCGATCGCGATGTCGCGCTCCAGTGCGGCGATCGCCTTGTCCGGGTCTTCGGCGTCGGCCTGGTGTCGTTGAGGGCCCATGCCCGACATGGCCCGAAACACCTGATCGTTCGTCCCCGTCGGTTCGCCGTACTGTTCGACGGCCGAGCCCGACGGAAAGTTCGCGTCTCGGCGAAAGAGGACGAACGTCGTTGCGCCGACGACATCGCCCCACAGCGCGCGCACTTGCTCCGCCTTCTCGTCCGCGGCCGAAGTCTTCTTCGGCCCTTCCAATAAACTATCGAGCGGATCGGCCGCCTTCTTCTTCGGTGCAACGGCGGGCTTGCCGTAGACATACAGCTTATACCAACCGGCCAGCGCGACCTTCGACGTGATCTTGCTATCCGCTCCCCGTCCGGCCGGCTTGACGGAACCTTGATCGACGACGTCTCCTTGATAGTTACGAATCTCGAAGCGATCGGCCGCCGGGCCGAGCTCGAACGTCACCGGCTCGCCGACATAGAAAATATGATTACGCTTGCCCGAACGGGGCAGCACTTCTTGCGGATTCGCGACCCACTGAAAGCCCCGCTTCTTCGGTTTCACGATCGTGTCCGGTCGGTCGGGCTGCACTTCGGTCGCCGCCGGCGCGGTCTGCGCTCGTGCGAAGTCGGAGGGAGCGAACACCGCGACCGCGCAAGAAACCACGGCGAACAAAAGGGGGCGGCGAAATAGCGAAGCGAAAAACATGCGGGCGATCCTCGATCAAGCAAGTGCGACGGAAGCGGAGTATCCGACCGACTATAGGTAAATGGGAACGATTAAATTACCGATTTTATGAAAATTATGCTTCTATTATCCTGCACTGCCGATCATCGAACCAGACGTCTTCAAACCAAGCGGCGAACATCCCAGAGAATCGTCGAGCCGTCGAGCGAAGAGGTCGCCAACTGGTCCTCCTCTTTCGAGAACGCCACGGCGACGATCGAAGTCGTGTGCTCGCGGATCGTGCGGAGTGGGCGCCCCTCGTGGAAGGTCCAGAGCCGCAGCGAGCCGTCGTTGAGGCCGGCAGCCAAGAGATCTCCCTTCGGGGAAACGCTCGCCGACCAGACTTCGCCGCCGGCCGGAATCTCTTGCGTTCCCCCTTTTTTCGCCGTCATGCCCGGTGTGAGATTCCAGATCTTCAGCGTTTGATCGTGGCTCCCAGAGACCAAGCGCCGCACGTCGCCGGGCGCAAACGCCAGCGACCAGACCCGTTTCTGGTGCCCGAGCGTTCCTCGTTCTTCGCGCGAGGCGACTTCCCAAACTTTGATGCCGCCGTTCATGATTCCTGCGGCAAGCAGCGCACCATCGGACGAAAAAGAAACGCACAGGGCCGGGTCCGCGAGCCCGCCGAACGTGCCGACCGAAGTTCCATCCGCGGCGTTCCACAAGCGGACTGCTTTGTCATGACCCGCGGTCGCGATGAGCTTGCCGTCGGGCGACCAAGCGACGTCGACGATCTCGCGCGAATGCTGCTGGAGCGTGAATCGCTCGCTGCGCGTGGCGACGTCCCAAACTCGGCCGAGGTTCTCACCGCCGGCAGTCACGAGCGACTTACCGTCGGGCGAGTAAGCGAGCGACAGATACCCCAGCACGCCGCGCGGATAAGCGTTGAACGACGCCGTCGGCTCGCCGCCGTCGAGAGGCCAGAACCGCACCAGCCGATCGCCGCACGCCGTCGCGAGCGTCTTGCCGTCGGGCGCGAACACGCTGCGCCAGACGCTCAGCGGATGCACCAAGCGCCGGGCTCCCCACGCCGCGAGCGGATCGTTTTCCATCGCCTGAGAGCCGAACCGGCGAACGAGCGCCGCGCCGGCAACCACCGCCACAGCCGCTGCGCCGAGCCCGAGCATCCGTCGTCGCCGAACCTGTTGAGGCGCTGCCGGAAGCGGCTCGTTCCCTGAATTCTTCGCTGTGCCGTTCGCTTGACGAATCCCTTCCGCAAACGTGCGGGCGTCGGCCGGGCGATCGTTCGGGTCGTTCGCCAAGGCCGCCATGATCCAGCGATCGAGCGATGGGTCGACCTTCGCAACGCGGCTCGGCGGCGCAAACACACCTAGCGGCACGCTACCCGTCAGCATTTCGTAAAACACGGCCGCGAGCCCGTAGAGATCGGCCCGACGATCGATCGGTCGCCCGAGCTCCAATTGCTCGGGAGCCATGTAGCGGCGCGTGCCGACGACGGCGTCGACTTCGGTTGCCGGCGCGCGATCGAACGCTTCGGCATGCAGCAATTTCGCCACGCCGAAATCGACGAGCTTCGCCCGGCCCTCGGCATCGAGCAGCACGTTTTCCGGCTTGATATCGCGATGAATGATGCCGCGCTCATGCGCGTATTGCAGCGCGTCGCAGAGTTCCGTGAAGATCGTCGTCGCGGCGGCTGCCGAAAGGGGGCCGTGGTTCAATCGCTCGCGCAGCGTGCTGCCGGCGACATGCTCCATCGCCAGATAATAGAAACCATCGTCGCAGCCGGTGTCGTGGATGCCGACGATGTGGGGATGCGTGAGGCTCGCGAGCACGCGCGCCTCGCGCTGGAATCGTTCGCGGAAGCCTGCGCGCTCGGCGAACTCCGGCCGCAACACCTTCAACGCCGCGATCCGGCCTAGGCTCTCGTGCCGAGCGCGATAGACTGAGCCCATCCCGCCGGCCCCGAGCAACTCAAGCAACTTGTAAGGGCCGATCCGTTCGGGCAACGCTTGGGGAATCGCTTCGGCACCGTGCGACGACGCTGCGTCTTCCGCTTCGTCTTCGCCGATCGCGAACATGAGCAAGCAATACGGACAACTGTCGCCGAGCGCCGCTCCTTGCTGCGCCGGCCGCGAGCGACCGCACCGCCGACATTCGACGACGTCCACGTTCGCTCCCTTACGAAGTGCCCAACGTCGAACGCTTGCCCAACGCGGCGAACATGGCGGCCAACTCGTCCGCCGTTTCGGCTTCCGAGGTCGTCGTGCGGCTCAGTTCGGCGATGAGGAGTTGCCGCAGTCGCTTGCGAGCCCGATGCAGCGCGACCGACAACTGATTCTCCGTCACGCCGTATTGTCGACCGAGATCGCCGACCGAAGCGGTTTCCGTGCGCGCGTCTAAGCCGAAGCGTTCGAGCAAAGCATCGGCGACCCAAGCCCGGCCGGCTTGCTGCAACTCCAAACGAAGCGAGCCGACGGCCGACTCCAAACGCTCCATGGCCCAGACGCCGTCGAAGGCCGCGTCGGGCGAGGCTTCGTTGCAGGCCGCTAGGCGATGCTCGGCTTCGTTCACGTCGAGCGTAAAGCCGGCGAAGCGCTTCTTCGCGCCGGCCGTGCGAGCCGTGTTCGCCAGGAAGTTCTCCAATACCGATTTCAAGAACGCGCGGAAGCGAACTTCGCGCATCTTCACGCGCACGAGCAGGTCTTTCTCCAGCAAGTGGATGAAGAACGCTTGCGTCAGGTCTTCGGCGTCGATCGTCGAACGTCCGGTGCGCCGCAGATAGACGTAGATCGGCTGCCAATAGCGGGCCGCAAGCTCGTTGAGCGCGGCATCGCGCACTTCTCCTTCCGGCACGACCGCCTGTTGCACGAGAGTCCAAGCCGTCTGCGGAAACGCATCGCCGCCGGGAGGAACTGCTTCGCGTTTTGCCGAGACGTCGCTCATGCGATCCATCTTACCAGCGGCACCTCGCGGTGCCACGGGGAATACCGCCGCAAGCAAGCGGGCACATGTTCGCTAAGCGATCAGAGCCTCGACGACGTGGGCACCCGTAACCGCGGGGTCGGTCAATGTTTCGTCGCGCCCGTGATGACGAATCGAAACGCGATGATGGTCGAGCCCGAGCTGATGGAGAATCGTGGCATGGAGGTCGGGGACGCTGACGCGATCGGTTACGGCGCGGTAGCCGAAGTCGTCGGTGGCGCCGTAGATGGTGCCGCCGCGGAAGCCGCCGCCGACCATAAACAAGCTGAACGCATTGCGGTTGTGGTCGCGGCCGTCGGCGTTTTGCGATACCGGCAAGCGGCCGAATTCGCCGGTCCAGAGGACGATGGTTTCGTCGAGCAAGCCGCGCTGCTTGAGATCGCGGATCAGCGCGGCGGTCGGGCGATCGGTCTGCTTGCACATCTTCGGCAACTCGGCAGGAAGCTTGCTGTGCGTGTCCCAGGCTTGGCCTTCTTGGTCGCAGAAGACCTGCACGAAGCGCACGCCCGACTCGACGAGCCGGCGCGCCATCAGGCATCGCGTGCCGTAAGCGGCCGTGGTGGGATCGTCGAGGCCGTACATCTTACGCGTCGCTTCGGTTTCGCGCGCCGTGTCGAGTACGTCTACCGCGGCTCCCTGCATCCGCGCGGCAAGCTCGTAGTTTTCGATGCGCGCTTCGAGCTCGGTTTCGCGAGGAAAGCGTTCTCGATGCCGGCCGTTTAGGCGAGCCAGCAGGTCGAGCTTCTCGCGGTAGGCTCCCGGCGAGATCGAGCGCGAAGAATACAAGTTCGGAACCGGTACTCCTTGCGAGCTGAACTCGGTTCCTTGATGCACGGCCGGCAACCAGCCCGACGACCAGCTGAGCGACCCTGCGGTGTCGTACTTCTTCGGATCGCGCAGGACGACGAACGACGGCAAGTTTTCGTTTTCCGTGCCAAGTGCGTAGCTGCACCAAGCCCCGAGCGCCGGCCGACCCATGTTGGTCTTGCCGGTGTTGATCATCACGGTCGCTTCGGTGTGGTTGTTGTGCTCCGTATACATCGAGCGAACGAGGCACATCTCGTCGGCGAGCGCGCCGGTTTCGGGCATCAACGTCGACAGCGGCATCCCCGAGCGCCCGCGGCGGACGAACCCGAACGGCCCGGCGAAGAGAGTGTCGGTGTTGCCGCCGAGGAATTTCTCGACTTCGAACGGACTGGCCTGACCGCCGCGCTTCTGCAACTCCGGCTTGGGATCGAACAAATCCATCTGGCTCGGGCCGCCGGTTTGCATCAGTTGGATGACGGCCTTGGCCCGCGGCGCGAAATGCTGCTTCGTTCCGTGAGTCGCCGCGGAAGCATGCTTGTCGTCGGCCCGTACGCGGTCGTCGTGCAACAAGGCCGACAGCGCGAGGCTGCCGAAACCGAGGCCCGAGCGCGCAAGCATTTGGCGGCGCGAAAGGGGAGTCGACGGATCGAAATCGTGAATCATGGTCTTAGTTTCGGCGTGAGGCGACGGCGCTCATTCGACGTACAAAAACTCGTTCGTATTCAGCAATAAATGGCAAAGATCGGCGAGCGCTAGGTCCGTCGAGTTCGTCGTCTTCACGGTCGCGGCTTCGCCCCGATGAACGGCTTGCTTCGTAAGAAACGCTTCGCAGGCCGTCGATTCTTCGCTCGACGGGAGCCTCGAAAGAACGAACAGATACGCGGCTCGAATCTGCGCGGGTCGCGCGTCGCCGGCCGTTCTACGGACGCGCTCGGCGAGCAGATCGGCTTGTTCGAGAATGAACGCGTCGTGCAGCATCGTGAGCGATTGCGAGACGACGGTCGATTGATTGCGCTGCGTGCAGTTGGTCCCCATCAACGGTTGATCGAAGACCGACAACAGCGAGAGACCGAAATTGCGGCGAGCTAAAAGATAGATGCTTCGTCGCCACGGCGAGGTCGGGCTCGCGAGCGCCCTCTTCGAGACGACGACCGTCCCGTCGAGGCGGCCTTCCAGCAACACCGGTGGTCCGCCGAGCGTCCGGTCGAGCGAGCCCGCCACGGCCAGCACCGCATCGCGAACCGCTTCCGATTCCAGCCGACGGAGCGGCGCGTGCCACAGCAGGCGATTGTCGGGATCGGCGGCGAGCGCAGCACTCGGCACGTCGCGCCCCGCGCTCGCTTGCCGATAGACGCTCGACATCACGATCTCTTTGTGAACGCGCTTGAGCTTCCAGCCGCCGGCGATGAAGTCGGCGGCGAGCCATTCGAGCAATTCGGGATGCGAAGGGGGGGAGCCTGAGCGACCGAGATTGCCGGGCGTAGCGACGATGCCGCGGCCGAAGTGGTAGTGCCATAAGCGATTGACCGCGACTCGCGCTAGCAAGCCCGAGGCGCGGCTTTGCGGCGCAGTCAGCGCCTCGGCGGCAGCCAAGCGTCGGCCGCTCGTCGGTTGATGGCATTCGTCGATCGTGAAGAGTTCTCCATCACCGTCGTCGCTGAGCACCCGCGGAATCGCGGGGCCGACGATCGGGCCCGGCGTCAGGAAGTTGCCGCGGCGCAGCAAGCGGGTCTCGGGCACATCGCCGACGTTGAACAACGCTTGGATCTTTTGCGGTGTCCTTTGCCTCGCTCTCACGTCTTCGACTTCCGCGTCGAGCCGCTCGATTTCGCTGCGGTCGGCGGGAGTGGCGGCGGCGAGCGTGTCTTCGCGCGTCACTTTCAGCTGCGCGTCGAACTTCTCGAACAGATACTTTTGCACATCGGTTCGCTTGTCCTGTTGCGCGGCGATGGCCGCGCGAACGTCTTCGCGAATCGCTTCGGGAAGTGCGGCCAGGCGTGCTTCGTAGTCTTGCGGTTCGTACGGCTTGCGCAGCCGTGCGGCACGGCCGCCGAGCTCGCCGGCGCGCGTATTGAGCTCTTTGTTGAACGCCGTCATCTCGGCGATCTCGGCCGCGGTCGACATGATGATGTGTCGATTCTGCGGTTGCAGCCAGCGATCGAGGTTGTACGACGGCGTCAGGCAAGCGACGAGGCCGTAGTAGTCCCGTTGCGAGATCGGATCGAACTTATGATCGTGGCAGCGGGCACAAGCGACCGTGAGCCCGAACAAGTTCGAGGTAACGTTTTCGATCGTATCGAAGAGCAATTCGTTCCGTTCCTGCGGACGATTGCGCTCGAAGTTGTTCGTGCCGTCGACCGAGATGCGCAGCAAGCCGGTGGCGACGAGCAACTCGCGCATCTCGGGCGTGATCGACTCGGCGGGAAGTTTTGCGAGCTCCGCGATGCCGAGCATTTCGTCGCCGGCAAGTTGTTCGCGGACGAATCGGTCGTACGGCTTGTCGTCGTTGAGCGAACGGACGACATAGTCGCGGTATCTCCAGATCCCTTCGCGGATCGTGGTGCCCGTGATGTCGTTATCCGTCTTCACGGTGTCGGCGTAGCCGGCCGCGTCGAGCCAATGCCGGCCCCAACGCTCGCCGTAGTGCGGCGAGGCGAGCAAGCGATCGACGACCGCTTCGTAGGGATCTTGGGTCGTCGGCCGGCGATACGACGCGGCGAACGCTTCCACTTCTTCGGGCGTCGGCGGCAGGCCGGTGAGGTCGAACGTCACGCGGCGCAACAGCGCGATCGGATCGGCATCGGGCGAGAAGCCGAGCTGCTGCGCTTCGAGCTGCGCGAGGACGAAGGCATCGAGCGGCGAGCGGACACGGCCGGCATTCGCGACTAGCGGCACCGCCGGACGCTGCGGCTTGCGAAAGGCCCAATAGTCGGCGTCGGCCGGGGCGAGCGGCGGAAGACCGTCGCCGGCTTCGAGCTTCGCCGCGGTGTTGATCCAATCACGCACGACCGCGACTTCGGCCTTGCTCAAACGAGGGCGACCTTCGGGAGGCATCGAGCCGTCGTCGATCCGCTCGATGAGGAGGCTCTTGTCGGCGTTGCTTTTGACGATCGCCGCGCCGGACTGACCCCCTTGCAGGAGCGATGCGGCGTGCGTGAGATCGAGGCCCCCTTCTTTTTTCTTCTCGCCGTGGCACTCGCCGCAATGCCGCGCAAGAAGCGGTTGCAGATCGCGCGTGAAGTCGGGGCGCGCCACGTTCGCCACGGCCGGGTTTGCGTTCGGGCTTGCCCCGTCGGCAGCGGCGCAAACGGATAACGCCGCGCACGCGAGCATCGCGCGTAACTGTTGCAGCGGCGGTTTGCGAACCACGCGGCGAAGCATCGATTTAGCCCACCAACTCGGCGATGCGGCGCCCGCCGCTGAGGATCGTGAACGGGCGATCGGCATCGTTCACATACGCTTTTTGCGTGTCGATGCCGAGGAAGCCGTAGACCGTTTGCAAGAAGTCTTCGGGAGTGACGGGGCGATCGAACGGGAACGCGCCGCGACTGTCGGAGGCTCCGATGACTTGGCCCATCTTCATGCCGCCGCCCGCGACGACGAGCGAATAGCACTTCGGCCAATGTTCGCGGCCCGATGTCGGCGGGGTAATAAACCAGGAGCGGCCGAACTCGCCCATCAAGACGACGAGCGTGTCGTCCATCAGGCCGCGCTCGTACATGTCGTCGATAAACGTCCCCCACGGGCGATCGATTTCCGGCAGCTTGTCGTTGCGGAGCGTCGTGAAGTTGCGTTGATGCGTGTCCCAGCCGTTGTTCTTGACCGTGACGAACGTGACGCCGGCCTCGACCAAACGCCGCGCGAGCAACATGCTCTGGCCGAACGTGGTGCGCCCGTAACGGTCGCGCACCTGCGCCGACTCTTGATTGAGATCGAAGGCCCGCTGTGCCGCGGGACTGGTGATCATCTCGAACGCTTTATGATGGAAGGCGTCGAGACCTTCCATGACGCCCGAGTTGTCGACCGTGCGGCGCAGACCGTCGAGCCGGTTGAGCAAGCCGATGCGATCTTCGATCCGATCGAGGCCGAGATTGCCGGCCGTCATCAGATCGCGGACCTGATAGGCGGGATCGCTCGGATCGCCGCCGACGATGAACGGGTTGTACGCTTGGCCGAGATAGCCGGCGTAGCCGCTGCCGGGCGGTTCGGGAATCGCCACGTAGGCCGGCACGCCGGCGCGGCGGGCTCCGCATTCCTTCGAGGCGATCGAACCGTAGCTCGGCATCTCGTTCGACTTGCTGATCGACGAAGGCTCATGGCCGGTCAGCAGGTAATGCGCCGCCGAAGCATGGTCGGCATCGCCGTGCGTCATCGAGCGAATCAAAGCGCACTTGTCCATCACGCGGGCCGAGTGGGGCATGTGTTCGCAGATGCGAACGCCGGGCAAGCTCGTGGCGATCGAAGCGTACTCGCCGCGGACTTCGAGCGGCGCGTCGGGCTTCATGTCCCACATGTCGATATGGCTCGGTCCGCCGCCGAGCCAAACGAGAATCACGCTGGTCGACTTCTTGGTGGCCGCAGGTGCGGGGTTTGCCGCGCGGGCCCTGAGCAAGTCGCCGAGAGAAAGGCCGGCGAGTCCGAGAAAACCTGCTTGTAAAAAGTCGCGGCGGTCGACGGCGTCGCAGAAGCGGTTCTTGCGACCGAGAAATTCGAGCACGACGAGTTCCTTCGGAAGGGGAGGGCGCGCGGAGAACGGGCAGGGGAGAGCATCTAATATATAGTAAGGTAAGGACCGCCGAATTCCTTACGGCAACTCGGCGGCCTTTTTTAGAGGCCTTGCTCTAAGGTATTTTACGGCAAATGGTTGCGCCGTCTTTAGCCGTAAGGCGCAAAAAGCGACAGCCGAGACAAACCCGCAGGGGGATCGTCTCGGCTGCCACTATGAGGGCTGTTTTCGTCGGCCTTCATGCCGGGGCTCTATGTCGGGCTGTGTTGGGTCCTGGAAGATTTAGAACGGCAGGTAGATCTTGATAGGAAGGCTAGGAAAAGGGAGTGGGAACGGGAGGTGCGATCCGCTGCCGGTATGTACGGTAGGCGTTCCGAAAGGGGGCACGGTTGGGTTGTGGACGACGGTGCCGGAATGGCTGCCGTTCGTCACTACGACGCCCCCGGATGCGTTGCTGCTGGGCCGAATGTAAACGGGCGGAATCACATACTTGGTGGGGACGACGTACGTCGGCACGCCGGAAACTTGGTTGCGGTGATCGCGCACGATGGGTCCGGTTTCCGGATGGCGGTGGTCGCGCACTACGGGGCCCGAGACGGGATGGCGATGGTCGCGGATGACCGGCGTCGTGGTCGTGGTCGTGCCGCAAATCACGGGCGGCGGAGTCGGTATGCCGCAGTGTTGCGACTTCGAGGGTTCATGACCGGCGACGGCGGCAGTCGCTTGCCAAGCGGAGAGGAGGCCCAAGGTAACGGCGGACAGGAATCGAGCGCAACGCATAGCACACACAACCTTTCTCAAACTCATTTTGAATCGTGTTCGGCAAACACACGTTTGCCTCTATGTATGCGAAGCGCAGAAGCGGCCGCGGTGTTACCGCCGATATCGCTACGACCCCGGCGCAGGAGAGCACGCTGCCGGCGTCGCGGCACGATGAGCGGAGCGGAATCACGCCGACGGAGATGCCCGTTTCGCTTGCGCGCGCAGGCTTACGGCGGAGTCGGCGAGGTGAATGTCGAAAGCCGCGCCGCTTATTCGGCGTCGGTTTCGATGAGCAGCCGGTTCATGTCGACGTAGAGAGCGCCGTCGAATTGCGAGCGGAGCGCGCCCCAACCTTCGACGTCGGCCGTGATTTCGTCGTAGAGCGAACGGGGAACTTGCATCCCCTCGATGAACTCTTCGGAGGGAACGCGGAACCAGACGAAGTACAGCAGCGCGTCGTCGGCATCGACCAAGCGCAGCTCCGTGTCTTGGTCGAGAGGAGAGTCGACATTGCGAATGATCGCCAGCTTGACCAACTCCAACGTGACATCGTCGAGGTTCTTTTGTCGCACGACGATCTTTTCGCGCAGGCCCGGCCAGCCGAACGTGATGCGTGCGACGAGGCCGGCCCCGATCGACTTCGCGGTCGCCGAGGCGCCGTTGCCGTAGGCTTTGTCGAACCCGGCCCGATCTTCGCTTTCGTAGCGCTTCCATTGTCCCGACTGGTCGATCGGATGCGCGGCCAGCCATTGGCCGTTTTCGATATCGATGTAGTTGATGTCGGGGGCGAGCCGAAACCGCTTGCCGCAATGAGGACAATTTTCGGCTTGCAGCGATTCGTCGAGAATCGCTTCGCGCAAGTCGGGCCGACGGTCGGCATTGATGCTGAACGCCGCGCTGAACGGAACCTCACCTTGGCACGCCGGGCAAGCGAGCGTGACGTCTTCGAAAATCGACATGGTCTTCCTTAAGTTCGAAGTTTAGAGGTTTTTCAGCCACTCTACGGCCGGATGAGCCGGCTTGAGCTTACCGCAATGATAAGCCGCGTAGAGATCGGCGAACCATTCGCCCGGAGCGCGGAATTGGTAGCCTTTGATTCCTTTGCTTCGCGCGGCTACGAGGTAGCTCGCCCAACGCCCATCGGCATACGATTCGTGATAGACACGACCGTCGATCGCTCGGGTCTTCGCGCGCGCTCCGGCGTACCAGGGCGTGCTAGCGGCTCGAGCGTCGAAGCACCAGTCGACCACTTTTCGCCATTCGGCGTTCCAGGCGACTTGCTCGACCGTGTCGTCGGGCAGATCGGGAGGAGCGTCGTACGGCTTCGCGGGAGGGTTCGTCAACAGGTCTAGAATCGATTGCAGGGGAAACTTCTTGGTGTCGACGACGAAGTGGTTGCGGGCCGCGGTCGCCGCCGGCGTCGCATCCCGAGCATGGTTGATCCAACCGCCGAACTCCGCTTCCGTAGGGAGTTTGCCTTGCATGAAGCGTAGCTTATCGTCGACGGCATGGCCGATCTCGTGCAGCGTGGTCCAATCGAAGAACTTCGGCGCAGGCCCTGGGGCCGGCTTGCAATCGTCTTCCAAATCGGGGAAGTGACCTCCATCTCCCAGCGGATTGCCCATGGCAACCCCCTGGCGTCCGCATTCGAGATTGATTTGCTTCGAGGCCCCGCCGGAATACGATCCCGAACCTACCGTAGTCGTGTTACGCACGATCTTCTTGAGGCTCGTATTCTGCTTCGCGTGCGTATCCGGAACCTGCGCCATCAGGTCGTACAGCTTCTTTACCGATTTGCTTCCTTTGTCCGTCGCATGGTCGAGCGTGTTCTTGGTGAGCTCCAAGGTCACGCCGTAGCGCTCTTTGAACAAGACTTTCAGCAAGTCTTTCGGCACCTTGTTGTCCGGAAAAGCACCGGATAATAAGTCGTCTAAAATACGGGGGCCGCCCGGTTGGCTGATGAGGGTTCGGAATTTCACCGGATCGAACGGCTTGGTCGTCAGGGCGGTCTGTGCGTTGGTGATGGTCGTGGCCGCCGTGTTCTTCCAACCGTTCGCTTGCGTTTTCCAAGTAGCGATTCGTCGGTTGGCTTCGGCAATCATTCCGCCATCGGCCGCCGATTGGACTCCGTTGCGCGCCGCGGTGAGGCCGGTGTTGCGGGCGGTCGCCAACGTCGGTGGGTCGAGAGCTACCGCACGCGCGACCGCGTCTTCGCCTCCGGTATTCACCATTCTCGCAATTTCGTCGATGACCGCCTTATAGTCGGTCTTCGCCTTCATCATCTTCGTCGCGTCTAATTCCAATTTCGCGAGCGGCGTCTCGACGGCTTCGTGATTAAAGGCCGTGAGCAAGTTCGTCACCGTGGTCTTGCCGACTTTCACGACGTCTTGCAAAAGTTGAATGAAATTCGGCACTCCCGTCGCATCGGCGGCGTCGGTTTTAGGCTTGATCGTGGTGAGCCGCTGCTGGTAGGGGCTCACGGCGTTCTTAAGGTTCTCGACGGCCGTGTTCAATAAGTCGGCCGTCGACTTGAGATCGGTCAGGCTATTCTTGGCTCCCGTCCAATCCTTGGCGACGATCCGTTCGCCGTGCGTCGTCGAGTGCGGAGTGAAGGCGTTAAACTGAGTCGCGAGTTTCGTCTTCAGCGGACCGGGACTGTTCGCGACGCTCTCGTCGGCTTTTTCATGGGCCTGCTTGATCGCCGTGGTATACGCTTTCTTATAGAGCGCTTCTCCGGACGTAATCTTGGGCATTTCCCGCTTCGGTTCGTCGAGCAGGTTTTTCGCTTCGATGAACTTGCCGGCGTCGGCCTTGCTCTGAGAATCGACGATGGCTTGTGAAGCCGACTGCACTTCCAACGAAAAGTCGTCTAGGTAATTCGGAACCGACTTCGCGTCTTCGATCGCTTGCGAGGCGAGATCGCGCTCGGTCTCATAGTCGAGCTTGGCGTCCGTAAACGCTTTACGGGCCGGGTCGCAAGCGTCGTCGGCTCTTTTCACCGGCACGAGCGCGTCGTCATAGAGATCGCGATCGGCTAGGCTCTTCGCATCGGCCAAGTCGTCGTCGATCGCTTTGAGGAGCACCGCTTGATCGCCGCCGACCTTGATGATCTTGTCGAGATCCGCGCGCTTCTTCAAAGCTTCGTCGCGCGCGGCGACGTACTTCGACGGACCTTCGTTCGATTGTTGTCGCGCGGTGAGCTTCTTCTCCGCCCAACTCGTGAAGAAGGCCAGCGGCACGGCCATCTCTTTTTTTAACTCGCTCAAGAAGTCCGATTGCCGCTCGATTTCTTTCTGGTCGGGCGGCGTGCTGGTGGCCGCCTTATTGATGGCGGTCGAGATGGTGATGAACCGCTTTTGGAAGTCGTCGACGGCTTTCTTGTCGACGGCGCCTTTCTTCTTCGTCAACTCCTTGCGCATCTCCTTCAGCTCTTCCATGATCTTCGCGGCCCGCTGGTCGAGCAGCTTGGCCGGCTTCTCCTTCTCGCGGCTACCGCCGAGGAGCTTGCGCGCTTCGTCGCACCATTTTTTGGCTTCGCTTAGATCCACATCTTTGTCTAATTCCGAACCGGTTGACACGGTCGAACCCTTTCCAGCAAAGTGATGAAGCTCTCACGAACGAACCGCACGGCGAATTCCGGAGCCGTGCGGCAGGCGACTACGCTGCGGTTTGCAATTGTTTCTCGACCGAATCGAGCAGCCGATTCAAATCGGCGTCGATCGCCGCGTCGACGCCGAGCGACGACTTGGCCTTGCGCAAATGCGCGAGCAGAGGATCGCTCTTAACGCGCTTGCGCCAGTCGGCGACGGCGGCTTGTACCTTCTCGACCGAGCCGGTTTCCAGCGCGCCGAATAATTCTTCGGATGCCGCGTCGTAGAGGTCGTCGACGGCGTCTTGCAGCAAGTCGCCGAGATCCGCACCGTCGTCCATCGTCTCTTCGACGACCCGACCGATCGCGTCGATCTGATTGCTCGATTCGATGCGAGCGGCGGCCATTTGCTCGATGAAATACTTCTCCAACTTCGCTCGGCGTTCGGCGACGATCCCCTCGGCGATGCCGAACTTGGCGGCATCGTTTCGGACGGGAGCGGCGAGGGTCTTTTTCAGCGCATCGGCCAGCCCATCGAGAGCCTTCTTCGCGTTGGCGAAGTTCTTCGCTTGGGCCTGAGCTTCGGCGTAGTTCCAGACGTTCCCCAGGGCCAAGGCTTTGTCGGGAGCCGCTTTTTTAGCCGCTAATAACAACGTCTCCAGCTTCGAGCGCAGGGTTTCGTAGGCAAGTTGCTCCGGGGTGGGGCCGCTCGTCTCTTGCGGATTCAAACCGGCAAGCAATTTCTCTAAGGCGTCGATCTCGATTACGGCTGTGTCGCGCTGATCGTCGTCGAGCAAGCGGCCGATCTTTTGGCAAGCCTCGCCGATCCGGTCCGCTTCCGTCGGATTCGCTTCGCAAGCTTCGAGGGCCGTCGATTGCAACTTAATAAACCGGGCGTGCAGCGGATCGTCGGCATCGAGGGCGACGCCGAGCGTCGCGACGATCTCGACCATCGGCTTGCACTTAAACTCGGCTTCTTCTTCCAGAAACTTTTTCAGAATCAGATCTTTGATCGGCGGCTTCTCGAAGCCGTCGCTCACGGCAAGTTGGAAGTTGAGGTCCATTCCTCGACCGGTGATCAAGCCGAAACAGGGAATCCCCTTGCCGTCTTCCTTCGCCTGCTTGATGAATTTGGTCGCGTTCCCTTTTTTGTAGACGACGAGGCTCACGATCGTCGTCCCTTTGACGAGCATCACGAACTTTCGCGGCTTCCCTTTCTTCGCTTCATCGAGAAAGTCTTTCGTCTCGGGGGAAACAGCCATGATTCACTCGCATTAGGAAATGGTTTCGCGATCGGCGCTGCGACCTCGGCTCGAACGGTCGCATCAATATAAGACAAGCTCGTGGGATGACAAGCGATTTCGTTCGCAGATCGAACATGCGACTTACCGAGTGTCGCGGTTGATTGAAATGCTTTCCTATTCGAGATAATTTACCCCCATGAGTGCGGGCGCGGAATCCAGTACATTCACGGCCGGTGCATGCACCGACTGCCAAGCCCGATCGTCGTAAAAAGTAATTCGAACATCATGCCGCTTAAAATTTCCGCTTTTCCGAAGTGCTATCTCGACGAGATCGCCGGCGAGCGTTCGATGTCGGTTTTCGATTGGATCGAAATGGCGCGAGCGCTCGATGCCGACGGATTGGAAATGTACGATGGCTTCTTGACGAGCCTCGACGACGATTATCTCGATCGCGTAAAAGGGGCGATTCACGCTGCCGGCTTCGTCATGCCGATGCTCTGTTGCTCGCCCGACTTTACGAATCCCGACGCCGAGCTCCGTCGCCGAGCAGTCGAACATCACAAGCGGTTGATCGAAGCGACGCACCGCTTGGGTGGCGCGCGCGCCGTGTGCCGCGTGTTGTCCGGCCCGCGCTATCCCGAGGTGGGTCGGGCCGAGGGTTTGGCGTGGGTCGTGGAGTGTATCGAGCAGTTGCTGCCGGTCGCGCGCAGCTACGATATCGTGCTCGGCTTGGAGAACCATTACAAAGACGGCTTCTGGAAATACCCTGAATTCGCCCAGAAACAGGATGTCTTTCTCGAACTCGTCGCCGCGATTCCGGACCGTACGCACTTCGGCGTGCAGTTCGATCCGTCGAACGCCGTGGTCGCGGGAGACGATCCGATCGAGCTCTTGCGGGCCGTGGCCGAGCGTGTGGTGAGCATGCACGCCAGCGATCGCTATTTGGTCGCAGGGACGACGATCGAAGAGCTACGTCAAACCGACGGCACGTTGGGCTACTCGCCGAATTTACGACATGGCGTCACGGGGCAGGGGCTCAACGATTTTCCAACGATCTTTCGCATTCTCGCCGACCACGACTACCGCGGCTGGGTAAGCATCGAAGACGGCATGAACGGCCTGGATGAGATGGCTGCCTCGTTGGCGTACTTGCGCGAAATGAGCGCGCGATTCTTTCCGTGATTTCTCCTCCCGGCGGGCTTCGATGAAAAAGATTCGCACGGCGCTCGTCGGTTGCGGCAAGGTCGGCAGGATCCATGCTTCGGCATTAAGCCACTCGGCCGAAGCCGAGTTCGTGGCCGTGTGCGATCATGCGTTCGAGCGTGCGGAGAAGTTCGCGCGCGACTTCGGGGTGCGGCCGTTCTCCGACTTGACCACGCTGTTCCGCGAAACCGGCGCCGAAGCGCTGCTGGTTGCTACGCCGCATCCGCTGCATGCCGCCGCCGTGCTCGCCGCGGCCGAGGCCGGCGCGCACGCGCTGGTCGAGAAACCGTTGGCGGCCAGCTTGGAAGATTGCGATCGGATGCTCGACGCCGTGCGGCGGGCCGGAGTGAAGCTCGGCGTGATCAGCCAGCGCCGCCTCTACGAGCCGGTGCAGCGGATGAAGCAGGCCATCGATGCGGGCAAAATCGGCCGGCCGGTGCTCGGCGTCTTCTCGATGTTTTCCTGGCGCGACGAAGCCTACTATGCCTCGGATCCCTGGCGCGGCAAATGGTCGACGGAAGGGGGCGGCGTGCTCGTCAATCAGTCGCCGCACCAACTCGATATTCTGCAATGGCTCATGGGGGAGATCGACGAAGTGTCCGGCTATTGGGCCAACTTGAATCATCCTTATATCGAAGTCGAAGATACCGCCGTGGCGATGATTCGCTTCCGCTCCGGCGGGCTAGCCACGATCACGACCAGTCTCGCGCAGAAGCCCGGCCTGTTTACCAAGGTCCACATTCATGGCTCCAACGGCGCGAGCGTCGGCGTCGAGACCGATCGTGGAGCGACGTTCGTCGCCGGCATGTCGGAGATCGCCGAGCCGGCGCTGAACGATCTTTGGACGATTTCCGGCGAAGAACATCTGCTCGCCGAGTTTCAGGCGACGGATCGGGCCCGCTTTCGCGAAATCAAACCGACCGAGCATTATCACGCGCTGCAGATTCAAGATTTTCTGCAAGCGATACGGGACGATCGCCCGCCGCTCGTCACGGGCGACGAAGGACGGATCGTCGTGGCGATGTTCGCCGCGATCTATCAGTCGCAACGAGACCACGGCCCGGTGAAAATGCCGCTCCCCTATTGATTCGTGAGCTTCGTCCTTGGTTCGGCTTGTTGCTCGGCCAGCTTCTTGCGAAACGCCGCTTCCTTCGTCGCGACGTAGGCTCCATAGCCTTGCGGATCGAGGAACGGATTTCCCGGTGCTTTCTTTTCGAGCCGCTCATGCTTGGCGAGCATGTCGTAGTAGTTGCCGTGGGCGCCGAGGAAGACGTCGCACTGCAGGCTCTTCAGCACGGTAAAGGTTTGCGTGTAATCGGCCGCGATGGTCGGGTAGTCGGCGTTGTCGACCAAGCGGTAGCCGGGGTTTACGTTCGGGCTGCCGATCACGACGACGTCGAGCGTTTTGCCGTCGACCGTTTCCTTCCAAGTCCAGGTCGTGCAGCCGCGCGTATGGCCGGGAGTGCGCCGCGCTACGAGCGTCGTCCCTCCGAGCTTCACTTCGTCGCCGTCTTTCAAGACGCGATCGACCGGGCATTCGGGCCAGCGGCTATCGGCATAGAGATATTGTCCTGCGCCTCCCGCGCTGATGACGCCGTCGTCTCCCTGCATCACCAGCACCTTCGCGCCGGTGAGGGCGCGCATCTTCGCATGCCCGGCGACGTGGTCGGAATGGGCATGACTGGCGAGCAGGTACTTCACATCGCTCAACTTGAAGCCGAGCGATTCGACGGCGCCGCGAATGAGCGGCACCGTCTCCTCGAAGCTGCTGTTGATGAGGAAGTGCCCGTCGGGTGTCGTGATCAGGAAGCTCGCCAACTCTTGCGAGCCGACGTAGTAGGTATTGCCGGCGACGCGATGCGCGGGAAACGGAGCATCGGCCCGAGCGACGCCGACATCGATGCCGACGCAAGCGAACAAGCTCAACGCGACGAACGAAAAGAGACGCACCATAGAAAAGCTCTCGGCTTGAATTCGAGTTGCCTAGATCTGCCCGGGAAAGGGCCTTACTCACGGACTTTTCCGAAGCTCCAGCATCGCTTCGGCCATCGCTTTGCCGATGCGATTGAACCAGATCGCGCTTCCCAGATAGTGATAGCCGTGGTCCCCTCCGACGAGCTTCCATTGCTCGAAGTTGTCGCGCCAAGTGGGATACAGTTCTTCGGCCGCGCGATCGACGAGCAGGTCGGTGCGAAAAGCCTTGACGTTGCCTTGGAACTCCGGCACGTCGTTCATCGAAAGTTGCGCGTTGCGAATCGTCAGCATCGCTCCGGCCGCCGGCTTCGAGCCGTTTTGCCCCATCGCTGCGATCACGAACGGCAACTTCGGCGCGTGCAGATCCTTGCGCACGTCTTGAATGAAATGCCGCATGTTCGAGGCGTATTCGTTCTCGGCTCCGTACTGGTCGTTCCAACCTTGGAACCAGACGAAGCCCGTGAGTTCCGGAGTTCGACCCTTGAGTTCCGGAAAGATCGTCGCGTAGTCGTGCATCACGGCGCCGACTTCAGTCATCATATTTCGATAGGAAGATCCGTAATCGCGTTTGATCTCATCCATGGTCGGCAGCGGATCTCTTTTTTTGTTCTTTTCGTTGTTCTTCGCGACCTTCGTCTGCGCCTGTTCGAGTTCCTTGCGAAGAGTTTCCTCGCTCGGATAACCGGCCGAAGGAGAGCGAAACGATTTATACAGCGAGTGTCCGCCCCAAGCGGTCTTAATCAATAAGACAGGCTCGTCGAAGTGGTTGCCCATCACGGTGCCGAACTCCAACTCCGGACCCGTGCGGCCCGGCGAACCGAAGCCGACGGTGAGCGGTCCGCGGCGATCGAGAAACTTAATGAAGACGTCGTCGCGCACGATCCAGCGATCGTCGCGGCGTAGATGAGCGAAGAGCTCTTTCGTTTTCGCGTCCGTGGCCTGATGGTCGAGCAGCGCGTTGGGCGCTTTCCCTTCCATATTCGACTGACCGGCAAGGATGAATACCTTAACGGGCAGTTCCGCGGCACTCACGGCCGAGCAAGCGAGAACGGAGGCGACCAGCAACGGAACGTGAAAATGAAA